>JBOEFZ010000065.1:0-2407 GCA_050633165.1 Alphaproteobacteria bacterium
GACAGCACCTCGGTCGGTTCATCCGACTTGCGGCTGACCTTCTTGCGCGTGCCGGTGGTGGCCTTGGATTCCTTCGCCACTGGCGCGGTTAACTCCAGATCGCTCACATCCGCCCGATACACCGATCCCCCACGCCCCTTGCCCCGGCCCAGCGCGCCAGCATCAATCAGCGCATCGCGCGCGGCCTCATAGGCCTCATCCGTCAGCGTCGGAATATGGTCTCGCAGCCGCGCAAGCATTGCGCCATTGCCAATGGAGGAGCCGTCTTCGGGTGTCAGGGAAAGGATCAGGTCAGCAATATTGTCGGACATGCTCGGACACCAAGGCTTAGAAAATTGAAAATTTTCCGAACCCTATCGCTTGGGTTGCGCCAATGCACGCAAGATTTCGCGGGTGTTCGCGTCCATTCGTCAAGAGAAGGCGATGACATTTCCGTTGGACTTCGGCTCAACCGCAATTGTCGCCCAAGCCTCCATCAGTTTGCGCCGTTTGTCGAATAGGTCGGACCGCGCATAAGCGGCCTCTGCCTTGTCCTTGATCCCATGTGCCAACGCCGCCTCAATCACTTCGCGGGGAAAGCCTGTGGATTCACCTGCCCAATCGCGGAAGGTGGAGCGGAAGCCATGGACGGTGATGTCCATGCGTTCCATCCGGCGAAGGACAGCGGTCATGCTCATATCTGAAATCGGCTTTCCGGGTTTCGCCTCGCTGCCGAATATCAGGGCTTCATCAGGAGAGCCCATGGCGCGTTGTCCGATCAATGCGCGGGCGGTTTCCGTCAGCGGCACACGATGTTCTTTTGCCGCCTTCATCCGCCCCGCCGGGATGGTCCAAACCTTTGCGTCCAGATCGACTTCTCCCCATGTCATGCCGCGCGTTTCGCCGGAACGCGCTGCCGTCAGGATCGTGAAGGCCAGCGCTCGCGCGGCAACGCCTTCGCGCTTCGCAAGGTCCGTCATGAAGTCCGCAATCTGAGCATGCGGCAAAGCCGGGTGGTGTTTGACCGCGCGGACCTTCTTGGGCTTGGGCAAGAGGTGATCCAGATGCCCGCGCCAGCGCGCCGGGTTGTCGCCCGACCGAATGCCCAGTGCGGATGCGTAATCGATCACCGCTTCGATCCGTTGGCGAACCCGGTTTGCCGTCTCGGGCTTCTTTGACCAAATCGGGGTCAGCGCACCGATCACATCGGCGGTTTCGACCTTGGCGACCTGAACCTGCCCGATTTTCGGGAAGGCATAGGCTTCTAGGGTCGAGGTCCACTGCGCGGCGTGCTTGGCGTTTTTCCAGCCGGGGCGTTTGCTTTCAATCAGTTCCAGAGCGGCTTCGTGGAAGGTCTTGGGCTTGGCCTGCTGTTTCTTGGTGATCGGGTCTTCGCCTTCCGCAATCAGCCGCCGCGCTTCTGTGGCGCGGTCGCGTGCCATAGCGAGACTGACGTCCGGGTATGCGCCAAGCCCAAGATCACGGCGGCGTCCTTGAACCTGATAGCGCAGAACCCATGAGCGCGCGCCCGTGGCTTTCACATAGAGGAACAAGCCGCGACCATCGCCGTGCCGCCCCGGCCCTGCAGTCTCCGCTTTTCTGGCATTGAGAGGCATATCGTTCCCACATTTGTTCCCACACTTTATCACGATTTAAGGCGGACGCGCGCGAACTGCAATGGAGACTTGTGAATTTAATTCACTGGTATTGCTTGTGAAATGTGAATGCGGGCGAACTGCGCCACCTTTACAGACACCTTAGTTATACGGACTTCGTCTCCGCCACTTTCCAAAACCAATTCCGCCGGATATCGCACCCTCGCTCCGGCCCCAGACACAAAGCGTTTCATCCCGTTTCACTGTCGGATCGGCGGTGCCGTCCCAAGACGCATCTTGAAATGGCGACCTGGTGCAGCAGCGATGGTGCGCCTCTTTCCGTTTTGGGCTCAAGGTCTACTTTGCATCCTTGATCGGCAGCACCTTCAGATGTTGTTGCTGCGGCCGGGACCAAGGGCAAGCATCGCAAGCCTTGTGGCCAAAACGCTTGCAATTTCAAAGGATCGCATCCCCGCGATGCGCGGGGAACAGCGGGAATCATTTCAACCCATGACGGCCTCACTTCTTGTAAATTTGGGGGGATTGCGCATATACCTTGCATGGAATTTACAGATTTTATCGCAGCCGTTGCGGCTGGAAACTTGCTGACCCTCTGCGTTGTGTGGGGTATGCGGCAATTCGACAAGCATGACGAAGCCGCCCCGTGGACGGCTTATGGGGCTGTGATCATACCCGTACTTTATATTTTGGCTGCTCTTGTGCTGAATGAGGGGCTGCCGCCCCATTTTGACGCATTGGCGCCCAAATAATCTGCCTCGACCGGTCCGATGTCACTGGCAAAGACCTCAATCCGCCCGACGCAAAGACTTCCC
>JBOEFZ010000066.1:0-19627 GCA_050633165.1 Alphaproteobacteria bacterium
TTTATGAGTACGCTACCTAAATAATCTTCAATAACTACGTAATAAAAAGGCGGCTGATTGAGCCGCCTTTTTTTGGTCTGTGCTTTTTGTTAAGCTGCTTTTGCGATGGCTTGGGCGGCTTCGGATGGGATGTCGAGGGTTTGGGTTGGGAAGGGGATTGTGATCCCGCTTTTGTCCAATGCCTCTTTACAGGATTTTGTGAGATCCCATTTGACGGCCCAATAATCGGATTTATCAACCCAAATGCGGGCGGTGATTTCGACCGCGCTATCGCCTAGGTTATTGACGAAATAGGTTGGCTCTTTGCCCTTTGTTGTGATGAGGCGTTTGTCTTTTGCGACTGCTTTTTCGATTGTCTTGATTGCCTTGTCGATGTCATCGCCGTAGGAAATGCCGTTGATGATGTCGATGCGGCGTTGTTTGTTTTTGTTGTAGTTGAAAATCTCGCTGCTCCAGATTTGGCTGTTCGGGGCGAAGACGAAGACATTGTCGGGGGTGGCTAGCTCGGTTGCGAAGAGGCCTAGGGCTTTTACTGTGCCTTTTACTGATCCGGCTTCGATGTAATCGCCGACATTGATGGGGCGGAGGACGAGGAGCATAACGCCGGAGGCGACGTTTGATAAGGTTCCTTGGAGGGCGAGGCCGATGGCAAGGCCCGCCGCGCCGAGAACGGCAAGGAGGGAGGCGGTCTGTACGCCGAGTTGCCCGAGCACCGCGACGGCGGCGATGGCGAGGATTGCATATTTTGCGAAACCGCCGAGGAAGCTTTTGAGGGTGTCATCGAGTTTTGCGATGTTTTTGACGCGGTTTGCTGTCCAATTCCCAACAACCCATCCGGCGATGAGGATCGCGGCGGCGGTGAGGAGGCGTATGCCCCAATATGTGATGATGGCAACGATGCCCGAGCTTGCTTCTGCTTCCATTTTTTTCTCTCCTAAAAATTTGAAACGTTAATTTAAACCTTAATTGTCATACGGGTTTTTAGACGTTCTGACAAGGAGGCGGATTGGCACGCCGGGGATGTCGTAATCGCGGCGGAGGCCGTTGATGATGAAGCGGCGGTATGTGTCCGCCAATTTATCGGGTTGGGAAACCCACATGGCGAAGGTTGGTGGGCGGGTTTTGATTTGGGTGATGTATTTGAGACGGTTTGAGCGCCCGCCAATAAGTGGCGCGGGATTTTGGCTTTCCATGCGGGCGAGCCATTGGTTGAGTTTGGCGGTTTTGACGCGTTTGTTCCAGATGGTGTAGGTGGTGAGGACGCGATCCATCAATTTCCCGATATTTTTGCCGTTTTTCGCGGACATGGTTTGGTAGGGGATGTCTTTGACTTGGGCGAGGGAGTTTTCGAGGAGCCATTTAATGTCTTCGAGCTTGTCTTCCCGATCTTTGATTGCGTCCCATTTATTGACGGCGATGACGAGGGCACGGCCTTCGTTAATGATGTGCTCGGCGATTTGAAGGTCTTGTTTTTCGAGCGGGTTATTGGCGTCGATCACAAGGATGGCGACTTGGGCGAGGCGAATGGCGCGAAGGGAGTCTTCGACGCTCATCCGTTCGATTTTGTCTTGAACGCGGGAGGTGCGGCGCATGCCGGCGGTGTCGACGAGCTTGAATTTGCGGGTGCCGTGATATTTGCTTTCATGCTCCCAATCCACCGCAATGGCGTCGCGGGTGATGCCGGCTTCGGGCCCTGTCATGACACGGTGTTCTTCGACGATGGCGTTGAGGAGGGTGGATTTTCCGACATTGGGGCGACCGACGATGGCGATTTTTATGGGCTTGGTTTCGTCCGGTTCATCGGCTTCGGTGTCGGTGAATTCGAAATCTTCTACGCCTTCGAGATCGTCGATGTTGGCGGGGATTGCGTGTTCGTTTTTCTCGTTATCTTCTTCTTCCTCATCTTCTTCGGGATAATGCGGGGTGAGGGCGTTGTAGATTTCGTCCATGCCGATATTGTGTTCGGCGGAGATGGCGTAGGGTTCGCCAAGCCCTAATCCGTATGCTTCGGCGATGCCGGCATTGGCAGCATTTTCGTTTTCGCATTTATTAACGGCGAGGATGACGGGTTTGTTTTGTTTGCGTAGATATTGCGCAAAGTGCAGGTCGAGGGGCGTCATTCCGGCGCGGCCATCGACGATGAAGAGGAGGGCGTCGGCCTCGGCTAGGGCGGCTTCGGTCTGGGCACGCATGCGGCCTTCGATGCTGTCGTCGAAATTTTCTTCGAGGCCGGCGGTGTCGATGATGCGGAGTTGGCGGTTAAAGAGCCAGCCTTCGGCTTCGCGCCAATCGCGGGTGACGCCTGGGGTGTCGTCAACGATTGCGAGCTTTTTGCCCGCGAAGCGGTTGAAGAGGGTTGATTTGCCGACATTTGGGCGGCCGATGAGGGCGAGAGTAAACATGGGTGTTTTTAAACCACAGATGAACACAGATGAACACAGATTTTTTTACGCGAAGTTACGGAGAAGCGAAGAGTTTTGTTTTGTCGGCATGAAATTTAAAAGCTTCGTAGCTTCGTTTCTTCGCGTTTAAATTTTCATGCCTGTGGCGCTTCTTTTATTGTCATTCCGAGCGAAGCGTAGCGAAGATCGAGGGATCTGAGGCTTAGCGGTAGGCGCTTAATGTTCCGTCTTCATCCAGAAGGTAGAGTGTTCCGCCGGCGACGATGGGTGGGGTTGTGATGGTTTTTCCGGTTTTCCATTCGTTCGTTAGTGCGCCGGTCTCGGGGGAGAGTTCGTAGATATAGCCGTTATTGGCGGCGATGATGAGGCGACCGCCGGCCAAAACCGGACCGGTCATGACGATTGGGTCATCGTCGTTGGTTTTGGGAAGGTCGGTGACCCAACGGATTGTGCCGTTATCGCGCCCCAGCGCGATGAGCTGGTTTTCGGATGATAAAACGAAGAGGTGGTTGCCCGCCATCCATGGGGTTTGTGATCCGCCGATTTCACGTTGCCAGACGCGGGTTCCCGTGCGTTCATCAATGGCGACGATGCGACCCGAAAAGCTGATCGCGATGACGAGGCCTTTATCCATGACGGGAAGTGCCTTGATATCGGAAATGGTTGTGAGGCCGCCTAAGCTGCGTAGGCCGCTGAGGCTATCTGTCCAGGCTATGGAGCCGTTGGCGACGCGTAGGGCGGTGATTTCGCCGGAGGAGAAGACGGGGATGACGACATCGCGGCTGGCGGCGGGGGAGGCCGCGCCGATGATTCCTGCGCTTTCGTTAATGCCTAGATATTCCCATAGGATTGCGCCGTTTTTGGCGTCTATGGCGAGGAGTTTGTTGTCGAGGGTCGTGACAAAAGCGCGTCCGTCGATGACGGTGGGCGCGGCGCGGGATGGCGCGGGGAGTTCGCGCCGCCAGTATATTGCGCCGTCTTTTGGATTAACCGCGAGAAGCTCGTTATAGCCGTTGGTGATATAGAGCGCGCCGCCAGAATAGGCAATGCCGCCCGTGATAACGGGATCTTCTTCCTTGAGGTGGGTCATATCCGCCGACCAGAGTTTTTTGCCGGTTTCGGCGGTGAAGGCTGAGAGTTTTGCTTCGGCATCAAGGGTGTAGATTGTGCCATCAACAACGATGGGGCTTGCGTTGAGGGGGAGGCGTTTTGTTGTGCCTTTGCCGATATCCGCGCTCCATGCTTTGGTGAGTTGATCACCGGATAAAGCGAGGTTTTGCATGGAATGGTTGGGGTAGCCGCCACGTTGCGGCCAGTATTCGTTGCGCCATTCGGATGGGGTGATGAGGCCTTCTACCTGTAGCGCCGCATCATCGGGTTCGAGGGATTTTTGAAGCTCGAGGATGGAGATACGCTCGCCCTCTAACGGGATGTCGTCTTTATCGACGAAGAGGCTACAGCCTGTCAGGAGGAGTGTGGCAAGTGGGATAGTGAAATAGTGATTTAGTGATTTGAGAAAGGGTGTACGTGTCATCGTTTATTCCCCTTTTAAGGTGTAGATGTGGTTCAGGCTTTGGGCTTTTTTGTAGAGGGAAGGTGGAAGGTCAGGGGTTTCTAAAACTTCGTCCAAGAGAGCCTTTGCGGCGGCGCTATCGTTTTTGAGGTGCGCGTGAATGGCGGCGGCTTCGATTTGGGCTTGGGGCTTGAAGGGGCTTTTGCCGTTTAGGATGGGCGCGAGGGTTTCAAGGAGTGCGTCGGCATCGGGGGTTTCTTGGCTAAGGGATAGTCGCGTTTGTGCGAGGCGGGCGAGGTCACGGAAATGTGATGCTGCGCCTTTGTTATTGGCGATGGATTCGTAGAGTTTGAGGGCTTCTTCGGGTTTTTCGTCTTCGATATAGGATGCGGCGGCTTTTAGCTGCGCTATGGCTTTTAAGGCTTTGAGGTCTTTTGTGTCGCTCGTGTTGGTGGGGGAATCTGCGGCCTCTAATGTTTCGATCAGGGCGGTGGTTTGTGCCTTTTGCGCCTTATCCTTCCATGCGTTATAGCCGGAGAAGACCCCAGTCATAATGATTGTGCCTGCTACGAAAAATATGATGAGTGCGCTGTTCTCATCCCAGAATTTTTTGAGGCGCTCTTGGCGCATGGCTTCATCGACTTCGGTTAATAGATCGCTCATTTTTATTATCCTAATTTTTGAACCATAGAGGCATATGGGTAAATATAGGTATTGTTTAGCAGGCAACTTTATCTGTGTCTATATGCCGTGTTTTGGGGGTGGGGAGAAAGTTTTTATAAAAAACCCAAAAAGTGCAATTGACAACGATTCTCATTATTAATATCAAGTAATAGCGTTGTATTTTTATAGGAGATTTAGTTGTGCGTTTGAATTTTAAAATTTTATTGGCTCTTGGTGTCGCTGTTTTTATGCCGGGGCAGGCTTATGCGGTTAAAAATGTGTCTTCCCCTTATGTTTCTGCGGGTGAGTGGGAGGTTGAGTCCAAGACGCAATATGAGATCGACGATGATAATAGCGTTGATGGTACGTTCGAACAGGCGTTTGAATTTGGTTATGGTGTTACTGATTCTTTTGGTATCGAGGCGGGAATTGAATTTGAAGATACGCCGGATGAAGATTTCGAGGCCAAGAAAATTGAGGTTGAGGCGACATTTCAGTTTACCGAGAAGGGTGATTATTACATCGATAGTGGTGTGAAATTTGAATATGCGCATAATCTTCAGGGTGGTAATGATGAGGTGGGCGCGAAGCTTTTGCTTGCCAAGGGGTATGATAAATTCTACCACGGCGCGAATATTGGTGTTGAAACCGAGATTGGTGATGATGCGGATGAGCGTGGTGAGTGGGCTTTGGGGTGGAAATCAAAGTATAAGCATCATGAGAATTTTAATCCCGGATTTGAATATTATGCCGATTTTGGTGATGGGACGAAGGATTATGAAGATCAAAAGCATTTGATTGGCCCTGTTGCGTATGGCGATATTATGCATGGTGTTGAATATGAAGCCGGTGTTTTGTTCGGTATTTCCGAGGCTGCGCCGGATGCGGCATTGAAGTTCATTTTGGAATATGAATTTTAAATAGCGCTTGTATTTGCATTTTTTAAAAAAGCCGTCCGTTCGTGACGGCTTTTTCTTTTTTTGGTATAATGGGGTATGAGCGATGTTATTCCTTTTGCCTCTCAAGATGCGCATCCGTCGGGTTTTACAAATGTACAATTTCGGAAGCTGGACGGGCTGTATTTGCAAGCTTGCGCGGCGAAGACGCTGACCTATCGCACGGTGGATTGTGATTTTGAGGAAGGGGTGGCGAGCTATACCTATTACAAATCCGCGCATTTTGCGCCGTTTTTATCGTTTTTTATTCGCCGTGTCGGGCCGCGAGCCATGATGTATGAGGTGTTTTTGGAGGGGAAGGGGCGGATTGTAAAAAGTGGGGTGTTTGAGAAGGCGTTTGAGAAATTGAAGTCTGAGATTGAGGCTTTAATTTAACCACAGAGATTAAAGAGGTTTGAAGAGATGAAAGAGATTTAGTATTTTTCTCTTTTACCTCTTATTTTTTCTCTTTAACCTCTGTGGTTATAAAGTTTGAGAGGTTTTCCCATGTCTAAAATTAAAGTTCAAAATCCGATTGTCGAGATTGATGGTGACGAGATGACGCGCATTATTTGGGCGTTTATTAAGGAGCGGTTGATTTTGCCGTATTTGGATGTGGATTTGAAATATTATGATCTTTCGATTCAAAACCGCGATGCCACGGATGATCAGGTGACGATTGATGCGGCGGAGGCCATTAAGGCGCATGGCGTCGGGGTGAAGTGCGCGACAATTACGCCGGATGAGGCGCGGGTGGAAGAGTTTGGCTTGAAAAAAATGTGGCGCTCGCCGAATGGGACGATCCGGAATATTTTGAACGGGACGGTGTTTCGCGAACCGATTACGACACGAAACGTCCCGAAATATGTGCAGGGGTGGGAAGAGCCGATTGTAATTGGACGTCATGCGTTTGGCGATCAATATAAGGCGACGGATTTGAAAATTGATGCGCCCGCAACGGTGAAGTTAGTGGTTGAGCCGGATGATGGTGACGCCCAAGAATACGAGGTGTTTCGTTTTGAAACACCTGGTGTGGTTATGGGGATGTATAATGTGGATGAGAGTATTGAGGGGTTTGCGCGTTCATCGTTTAATTACGGATTGAGCCGTGGGTATCCGGTTTATATGTCGACGAAGAATACGATCCTGAAACAATATGACGGTCGGTTTATCGAGATATTCCAGCGGGTGTTCGATGCGGAATTTAAGGATGCATTTGCGGCGAAGGATATTTGGTACGAGCATCGTTTAATTGATGACATGGTTGCCCAAGCGATTAAATCCAAAGGTGGATTTGTTTGGGCGTGTAAGAATTATGATGGTGATGTGCAAAGCGATATTGTCGCGCAGGGGTTTGGCTCGCTTGGCCTGATGACCTCCGTTTTGTTAACACCGGATGGGAAATGTGTGGAGGCGGAGGCTGCGCACGGGACGGTAACGCGGCATTATCGGGAGCATCAAAAGGGCAATCCGACCTCGACCAATCCGATTGCGAGTATTTTTGCATGGACGCGGGGATTGAAATATCGCGGGGAATTTGATGGTACACCGGATGTTGTGGCTTTTGCCAATACGTTGGAGCGGGTTTGTATTGAAGCGGTTGAGGCGGGGCATATGACGAAGGATTTGGCGCTTTTGGTTGGTGGGGATCAAAAATTCCTGACAACACATGAATATTTGGATAAGGTTGTTGATGGATTAGGGCAGGCGATGAACGCCTAGAAAGTTTGGAGATTCGCAATGGAATTAATTGTTTTTCTTGTTATCGGAGCGGTCGTGTTTTTCTCGACGATGGTGTTTATCGTACCGCAGCAGCGGGCGTACATCCTAGAGACGTTCGGGAAGGCGCATAAATCGCATTATGGGCCGGGATTTCATGTGAAATGGCCGGTGCCGATTGCGATTATTCGGGCGAAGTTGGATTTGCGGGTGCTCGAGGTTCGTCACCCTGTGACCTCACGTTCGAAGGATAATGCCTTTGTCGAGATGCCGGTGACGGTTCAATATCGCGTGGTTAATCCGCATAAGGCGACGTATGAGCTAGAAGATCCGCAAGAGCAAATCGTATCGTACATTTTGAATGCGGTGCGGCGGGCGGTGCCTTCGCATACTTTGGATGGATTGTTCGAGCAGCGCGGGGATATCGAGCGCAGCGTGCAAGAAGAATTGTTGGAGCAGTTTGCGGGATACGGGTTCGAGATTGTGAATGTTTTGGTGGATGAGCCGCAGCCGAGTATGGAGGTGAAGGAAGCCTATAACGCGATTATTACTAATGAGCGTTTAGAGACAGCCGCGAAGCATGAAGCAGGTGCGATCCGTGCGCGTTTGGTCGGAGAAGCCGAAGCGCAGGCCGAGAGCAAACGTTTGGCGGCGATTGCGATTGCGCAGGCCGCGCGTGAAATTGCATTGGGGCGTGCGGATGCGATTCAAACGTTGTCGAAGGCGGGTGTGAACGAGAAGGAGGCGCTGGCCTTTCTCGAGACGATTATCCGGATTGACGGGGTTGTTGATGCATCGAAGAATGGTAGCCTTATTTTGATGAATAATGATGACGGTGGGCGGGTTTCCAATGATCAGGCATTGTTGGCGCAGCTTGTCGATGCGCAAAATAATTCTGGGAAGAAGTCCGGTAAGTAGAGATCATGGTTCGTATTTTCTTTCTCTTTGTTGTGTTGTTGGTTTTTAGTGCGCCTGTTATGGCGGCATATGATTTGCCGTATGTGGGGGAGCAAGAGACATATCGGGCGATGGAGGCCGATACGTTTGTGCATTTGGCGCGGGATTATGATTTGGGGTTTGTGGAGCTGCGGGCGGCTAACCCTACGGTCGATCCATGGCTTCCTGGCGCGGGGACGAAGATTGTTTTGCCGTCCCGTCATTTGCTTCCCGATGCGGCGCGGGAAGGGATTGTGATTAATTTGCCGGAAATGCGGCTTTATGCGTTTGTGAATGGTGATGATGCGCCGACGACCTTCCCGATTGGTGTGGGGCGCGAGGGATTGAATACGCCGGAAGGCGAGACGAAGATTATCCGTAAGAAGGCAGGGCCGACCTGGACCCCGACGCAGCGGATGCGGGATGAAGATCCGGAGCTTAAGCCTTATTATCCGCCGGGGCCTGATAATCCGCTGGGGACGCATGCGCTTTATCTGGGGTGGCCGACTTATGCTATTCACGGGACGAATCGCCCGTTCGGGATTGGGCGGCGGATTAGCTCGGGCTGTATCCGCATGTATCCGAAGAATATTAAGCAGCTTTTCGAGATGATTCCTGTCGGGACGAAGGTTGAGGTGGTGAATCAGCCGTTTAAATTGGCGTGGATTAAGGATCGTCTTTATCTGGAGGTGCATCCGGGGCTCGCCCAAGCGATCCAGATGGAAGAGTACGGGCAGGTGCAAGCACCGAAATTATCTGAAGAGGATTTAAAGCGGATTATTGCGGCGGCGGGTGAGTATGAGGGGCGTTTGCGCTGGCCTGCGATCCGGATGGCGGTGAAGGAGCGTAAGGGCGTTCCGGTCGAGATCGCGCGTCGTCCTTCGCATGTTGTGGCGCAAGAGAATGTGGTGGAGGCGTCGCTTGATGATATCGAGATTGATCCGGTTGTTAAGGACAGCCTTATTGATTTGATGGAAGATGTAGGGGAGCGAGAGGTTGAGGCGGTTCAGGCGGATGTCGCGGAGGATATTGCCGAAGCTTCGCGTTCGTCCCGTCCGTCATCGTTCGGGAAGTTGAATCCTTAAAATTTTGTTTGGGATGGTCTTGAATTATCGTCATTGCGAGGAGGAGCATAGCTCCGACGCGGAAATCTAGCACCAGTATTATCGGCAAAAGCAGGTGATGGATTGCTTCAGCCCTTTGGGCTTCGCAATGACGCCGCAAGTGGTGATTAATTAAACCTGTAAGAGATTAAAAAAGGGCGCTGTTGGAGCGCCCTTTTGAATTTTTTGTATGTTTCTAAGATTACTTAGATTGTACTTCGCGGAAAACGCGTTCAGCAGGAGCAACACGTTTTACAGGTGCAACGGCTTCTGGTCCGTGTGATGCTGTGCGGTCATCTGCGTAAGGTGGGGCAGTGTCAACGTAGCCCATTCCTGTTGTGTCACATGCGCTCAATGCGAATGCAGAACCAGCGATACAAAGTGTAGCGATAAGTTTTTTCATATTTTTAATTCCTTTTACTTTTGTTTTAAAAATAGCATCCCCATATGAGGCCTAATTCATTAATTAATAGCTATACACAACTGAAATCGCTTTGAAAAGGGCTAATTTTTTTCATTGTCGCGGACGGTTTTGAAATAATGATCGATGCCTTTTTTAAGGGCAGTAGCGATTTTGCGGCGGTGCGGGGTGGAGTTGAGGCGGTTTGCTTCGGCTTTGTTTGACATGAATCCGGCCTCGACAAGGATTGAGGGGATGTCGGGGGCTTTGAGGACGGCGAAATTGGCGTAGCGATGCGGGCGGCGCAGAGTTTTTATGCCGTTGCTTTTAAATATATCAACCAGACTGTTGGCGAAAAATTTGGATTGGTTTTGGGTGTTGCGGCGGGCGAGGTCGATGAGGATGTCCATGACGGCTTCATCCTCGACCTCGATATCGATTCCGGCGATGAGGTCGGCTTTGTTCTCGCGTGCGGCGAGTTTGGCGGTTTGAGCATCGGAGGCTTTTTCGGAAAGGGTGTAGATTGAGGCACCGCTGACGCCGGAATCGCGCAAGGAATCGGCGTGGATGGAGATGAAGAGGTCGCCTTGGTGGCGGCGGGCGAATTTTACGCGGTTACTGAGTTTGATGAAATTATCGGTGTCGCGGGTCATTTTGACGCGGTATTGGCCGCTGGCCTCTAGTTGTTGTTTAAGTTCTTTGGCAAGGGCGAGGACGACGCGTTTTTCATGGACTTTGTTTGCGCCAATCGCGCCGGGGTCAACGCCGCCATGGCCGGGGTCGATGATGATGAGGGGTTTTTGGTTTGCGGGTTTTGTGCTCTTGGTTACGGGTTTTGGCTTTGGCGCGGGGGCGGGGCTTGCGAATTGGGCGTTATCGACATTGAGGGTGCCGAAGGTTTTGTTTTGTGCGGCGTTAAGCTCACTTTGTGATGTTTTGGCAAAATCAATGACGAGGCGCGGGGGCGCGCTCGGGTTTTTTGGGAGGGTGAAGGCGTTGAGGATTTTTATCGGTGCGTTCATATCCAAAACGATGCGGGATATTCCGGCCTTTAAATTGCCGTGGCGGATGGCGGTGATTCCGGCCTTTTTTGAATCTTTGATGCCGTTTGCGTGCCATGTGAAGGCGGGGAGGTCGATGACCATGCGGTTTGGATCGCTTAGCATAAAGATGCGGAATTTTTGTTCCTCGCTTAGTTCAATGACAAGGCGGGTTTTATCGGGGTGTTGGCCGAAACGGATGTTTGTTACATCAAACGCATAGGCGGGTATTGCCGCCATAAGGGTGATGGCGGTGATAAAAAATGACAGGATGTAAATTGGCTTACGCATTGGGAATACTACGTTATAGGATATGATACCCTTCTTATAGCATGGATTTTACCGCTTTCGAATCACTTATTGCTTGAGGAATCGAAAAGCTGGGTGTAATGTTGAATTTAGGTATTTGTCTATTGCGGTTTTAGCGCTTGTTTAAGATTTCTAAAAGGTTCCGCGAACTGTAATAGCAAAATTTTTGATAACGAATATGCGCGTTTTTCGCGCCGCTTCTGCATGGATTGTCCGTACAAATGAAAGAGGGCATCCGGCGTACTTAATATAAGAAGCAGGGCAGCGACGCGCCAACATGAAAGAATAATGGAGATTTAAATAAATGGCTAAAAAAATGCTAATTGACGCTACGCATAGTGAAGAAACACGTGTGGCGATTACCGAAGGTGGACGGCTTGAAGAATTTGATTATGAGAGCACGTTCCGCAAAGCCCTGAAGGGGAATATTTATCTGGCGAAAGTGACACGGGTCGAGCCGAGTTTGCAGGCGGCGTTTGTGAATTTTGGTGGTAATCGTCACGGGTTTTTACCATTTTCCGAGATTCACCCTGATTACTTTCGCATTCCGATTGCGGATCGCGAAGCCTTGATGGCGGAGCAGGAGCAAGAGCTTGAGGCGCTTGATAAGGCCGAAGAAGAGGCCGAGGCGGATGTTTCCGATGATGGTGATGAGCAAGGCGATGCGGATGCGACGCTTGAGGAAGATGACGATGCGGCGGAGGATTTAGAGGCGGCGGATGATAGTGATGGCGAGGATTTAGACGAATCCGAGCAGGAAGATGCGTCAGGGAATGAAGCCGAGGGCGATGCGGAAGCAGACGATGCGGATGGTAATGGCGAGAATAAAGAGCGCGGTCGTGGACGCGGGCGTGGACGCAACCAAGGGCGTGGACGCAACCAACAAGGGCGCGGACGTGGTCGTGGGCGTCACCGTATGGCGAGTTCTAGCCAATCGGTTGAAACCTATGGCAATGAAGTAGATGAGGAGCAGCGCTTCCGCTTTAACATGCGCCGCAAGTACAAGATCCAAGAGGTGATCAAGCGCGGGCAGATTATGTTGGTGCAGGTTTCCAAAGAAGAGCGCGGGAATAAAGGTGCGGCGGTTGGCTCGTACCTCTCTCTTCCCGGTCGGTATTGTGTTTTGATGCCCAACAGCCCGCGTGCGGGCGGGGTTAGCCGTAAGATTTCTAATTACAAAGATCGTGCGAAGATGCGCGAATTGCTTAAAGATCTGGAAGTGCCAAAGGGTATGTCTGTGATTTTGCGTACCGCCGGCGTGACACGTACGAAGGCAGAGGTGAAGCGGGATCTTGAGTATCTTATGCGCCTTTGGAATGAAATCCGTGAATTGACGCTTGAGTCTTCCGCACCATCCTTGGTGTATGAAGAGGCGAATTTGGTGAAGCGCGCGGTGCGTGACCTTTATACGCGCGATGTCGAGGAGATCGTTGTTGCGGGTGAGGCGAGTTATAAGACGGCGAAGAACTTCATGAAGATGATGATTCCCTCGCACGTGAAGCGTGTTAAGGAATTTAAAGAAGGTAGCGGTTCGCTGTTCCAAAAAGAGGGGATCGAGACGCAGATTGCCAATATTGGTGAGACGGAAGTACGCCTTAAGTCCGGTGGTTATCTTGTGATTAACCCGACCGAGGCGCTTGTGTCGGTGGATGTTAACTCCGGTAAGGCGACGAAGGAACGCCATATCGAGGAAACCGCGCTTAAGACTAACCTTGAGGCGGCCGAGGAGGTCGGGCGGCAATTGCGCCTTCGTGATTTGGGTGGTTTGGTTGTGATTGACTTTATCGATATGGAAGACCGCCGGAATAACGGCAAGGTCGAGCGGAAGATGCGTGATGCGCTTTCGGGGGATCGCGCGCGGATACAGGTCGGGCGGATTTCCAGTTTTGGTTTGATGGAATTATCGCGGCAGCGGATGAACCCGTCTTTGAACGAATCACAATATGAGGTTTGTAAGCATTGTGAGGGTACGGGCCGTGTTCGCACCGCCGATGCGGCGTCGATTATGTTATTGCGGGCTATTGAGGAAGAGGGCGCGAAAAAGCGTGCTTCTCAGCTAATCGTGCATATTCCGGCGAATGTCGGGGTGTATTTGCTCAATAACAAGCGTGATGCGTTGAGCGAGATTGAAGAGCGTTATAATTTGACGGTTTTGATGCGTGTTGATGATGATATGAGCGCGTCTGGCTATCGTATCGAAGTTGCGCGTCCGGCTGATAAAAATTCGGATAAGGGATCGGATAAGGATTCGGGCCAACGCAGTGGGAAGAATGATAATCGGAATGATTCTTCCGATGCTGCGGGTGATGATGAGGATGGCAAGTCCCGTCGCCGTGGTCGCCGTGGTGGTCGCCGCCGGAATAACCGCCGTGATCAAGATGACGCCCAGCAGCAAGATCAGCAGGGGCAGGAGGTGGACGGTAATGCGGTTGCCCAAGCGCCGCAGGATGACGAGCCGAATGGTAATGTCATTGAAAATGCGCCGAAAGATGTTGATGGCAATGCGGTGAAGGATGACAAAGCCGCCAAGCCGAAGCGTCGTGGACGTAAAAAAGCGGAAGAGGTTAAGGCCGAGGGCGAAGCGGTTTCCGATGCGCCAGTAGCAGAAAAGGCAGAAGAAAAGCCACAAGAGAAGCCAAAACGCGGGCGGAAGAAAAAGGTTGAAGCCTCGAATGATGATTCAGCGGCTGATTCTTCTAAGGATGCTGCGCCAAAGGCGGAAGAGAAGCCAGCAAAGCCGAAAGCGGCGAAAAAGCCTGCTGCTAAGAAAAAGGTCGAGCCAAAAGCCGAAGAAGCGCCGAAGGATTACGAAACCGTAAACGAAGCGCCGAAGGAAAAGAAAAAGGGCTGGTGGTCGCTTTAGCTTCTATCTTTCCACTCTGGCGTTGTTGCTCGATCACTTGCGTACGAAATGTACGCGGCGTTCCTCGCGCCTAGCCAGACCGAAAATCTCTTTGCTAAAGAGGTATAGTCCTCTGTACTGCTCGCCTTGATTGCCTAGTCCGGCAACAAAATTGAAGCGTTATTTTTTTGTCATTGCGAGGAGTGTTAGCGACGCGGAAATCCAGTTTTTGATTGTACTGGTAAGAATGGGTGATGGATTGCTTCGCTACGCTCGCAATGACGATTTTCTTACCGCGCTTTTAACACATGATAGAAATGATAGGTGTTTGCGGCCGGTGTGCCGCCGCCTTCGAAGCATCCGGTATGGATGTTGTCGATATCGGCGATGGGGTTGTCGGTGAGGGTGTTTGCGCTATTCCCGAATGTTCCGGCGAATTCGGCGCTGCCGTCTGTCCATGTGTTGCCGTCATCGGCGGGTGGTGTGCCGGAGGTTGTGGGGGCGCTGACCGTACGGTTAATGTGGTTGCATAGGTTTTGGGTGATGTAGGGCAGGATGATCATGAGTTCCATGTTGCCTGCCGTGCTGTTACAGCTTGCATCGACGCCTTCGCCGACATTTGGAATGCAGGTGTTCCCTGTAAAGAGCCAGTCGCCGTAATAGGTTGAGCCGGAATTGCTCGAATCGAGCCAGCTTGTGCTTGGGGTTTTGTAGGTTAAGCCTGCGCCGCCGACATTGAAGATTTGGCAGGTGGGGTAGCTGCGGTCGCTACTCGTGTCGCAATTGGCGTTTGTGTAATCGGTGGTGGAGGTTGTATTTTCGAAGCTAATATCGTTTTCCGAGACACCGCGCAGCTCCATTTCCTGCACTGCCGCTTCGATGGATTTTGCGGTGCGGAGGATTTCGGCGGCCTGTACGCGGAGTTGTTCGAAATCACCCGTTTGGTCGGTGGATGATCCGCCACGGCTCAATACCATGGTAAGGAGGCCGAGCAGGACGACAGCGATGAGGATGAACCACAACGCGTTTCCATTTTCTGTGTTGTTTTGCTTTTGTGTCATAAAAATATTCTGGGTTTTATTTTGTGGCTATGCAAGTTAATCTCGTTTTATAGGATAAAAGGAATCGATTATGCCCCGTATTTTACTTGCTGTTTTTTTGATGGTGTTTGCTGTGCCCGCGATGGCGGAGGAAGACGCGGCGCAGAGTGTGCGGGAGCGTATTAATACGATGTCGGCGGATTTGAATGACAATCAAAAGGCGCATTTTATGGCGGTGACGGGGTCTAGTAACCTGATCTCTGTTGTGAAAATTGTGCAAGATGATGTGGGGAATGCGGTCAAGGCGTGTGCCAAGGAAAATCCGGATTTGGCGGGCGCGATTAAGGGGCGGCATAAGGAATGGCAGGCCGCGCTTGCCCCGATTTTGAAAGAGGCGCAGGCGAATGTTGATAATATGATTAAGGTGCAGGGCTATCACAAGGCCTCTGACGTGCGGAAATTGTTAAAATTTATGGAAGAGAAACGCCGTGAAAAGGCGGCGGATATTGATAAAGTTCCGGTGACAACGCCTGAAGCGTGCGAATATCTGCGTAATAAGATGGATGAAACGGAAGATCAGCTTTCGGAGTTATTGCGCTCGACCCTTGTGTCTTTGCCGCAAAATTTGCAGCAGAAATTGCAGGAGCAGGAAGTGCCGGCGGATGAAGATTCCGATGCGGCGGCGGCAGAGTAACTCATGAAAATCCTTCAAGTTATGGCAGGGGCGGCGCGCGGGGGCGCGGAGACCGCGTTTGTTGATTTATGTATTGCGATGAAAGAGGCGGGGGAAGAGGTTGCGGTTGTAACCCGTCCCAATGATTTGCGTGTGCCGCGTCTTCGTGCGGCGGGGATTGAGGTTCATACATTGCCCTTTGGCGGGAAGATTGATGTTTATACGCCCGTGCGTTTGCGGCGGATTATCAAGCGGTTTCAGCCCGATATTGTGCAAGGATGGATGCAGCGCGGGCCGTCGAAAATTCCGGCTTGGGATGCGCGGATGGGGACCCCTCGGTATCTCGTGTGTGTGCGTCTTGGCGGGTATTACAAATTGAAATATTTTAGAAGCGCGGATTATTTTTCGACCATTACGCCGGATATTAAGCGGCATTTGGTGGAGCATGGCGTTGATGCGGATCGCGTGCGGGAGATTTATAATTTTGCGGAAACCGAGGATGCGGCCACGTCGATTGATCGCGCGGAATATGGTGTGCCAAAGGATGCGCCGCTATTGCTTGGGCTGGGGCGGTTGCATGTTTCCAAGGGGTTTGATGTGCTTATTCCGGCGGTGGCGGCGTTGCCAGATGTGCATCTTTGGATTGCCGGAGAAGGGCCGCAGCGCGCGGAGCTAGAGTCGTTGATTGCGGCGCATGATTGTGGGGATCGGGTGCGCTTGCTCGGCTGGCGGTCGGATCGGGCGGCGTTGTTTCAGGCTGCGGATATATGTGTTTTTTCATCACGGTATGAGCCGTTCGGGACGGTGTTTGTGCAGGCATGGGCGGAGAAAACGCCGCTGATTACCTGTAACGCCGATGGGCCACGGCAATTTGTGCGGGATGGTGAGGACGGGGTTGTCGTCCCGATTGATGATGTGGCGGCGATGCGCAATGCGATTTCTCGGTTGGTTGAGGATAAGGCTTTGGCGGCGCGGATGGTGGAGAATGGGCATAAGCGTTATGTCGAGGGCTTTACCAAGGCGCAATGCGTGAAAAATTATCTAGATTTTTATACGGATATTCGCGCAGCAGAGGGGTTGTGATAGGATAGGTATATGGAAGAGAAAGCAGCATTATTATCCGAAGAATTGCCCGCGTTTTTAGAGGCGCTGGAGATTCTTTATATCCGCGATAATGTGAGCGGGCGGTTGGGCTTTGTGAAGGCTTGGCCTGCGGCGGCGGTGTATGTGTTTGGTGCGGAGTTGATGGGATTTGATCGGGACGGGGTTTCGGATCCGGGACGTCGCGCGGTGCTTGAGGATGAGGCGGAAGAGCGGCGCTTAGTGCTCGTGGGTTTTGCCGAAGAGGTCGAGGAGAAGAGCCGCCATCAAGGCGCGTTGCAGGCGGAATATGTGCAAGGTGTGGTGGAGCGTTTGGGGCGTGATTTGGCTTTGCTATATTATGATGCCGCGATTGTGGAGCGGTTTTTGCCAAAGGCGCCGGCGGTGGAAGAGGTGGCGGAATTTGCGGCTGCACCCGAGGATGTTGTTATTCATGAGAGCCATAGTTTTGTGCCGGAGGCTCCGGCGTCTAAGGCACCGCCTGTTGTGCCTGTTGTTGGTGAGACGATGCCTAACCCTGTGGTTGAGCCGGAGGTGGTGAAGCCGAAAACGGTGAGCGGGACGATGACGTTTGTGCCTTCGAAGAAGAAGGACTAACAGCCTTTAAACCGTTTTAAATTTATTACTAATAACCCGAGTAAGATAAGCGCGCCGCCTTGGTGGGCAACGGCGGTGTGGAGGTGGACGCTTGATAGAAGTGTCGCGATGCCTAAGGCAAATTGTGTGCAGACCATGCCGGCGAGGGCGAAGTTTTGCCAGTCTTTGTAGCCTTCGCGCATGGCACGGACATGGAGGGATATAACCGCAATCAGTGTGAGTGCGGCAAGCCATCTGTGCGTGAATTGTACGCCTTCGGGTGTTTCGAAAAAATTGACCCAAAGCGGGGAATATTGCGCCAATGTCGGTGGAAGGAATTGTCCACCCATGAGGGGGTATTCGTTGTAGATTAATCCTGCGTCCAATCCGGCGGTGTATGCGCCCCAGAATATTGTGAGGATGAGGATGCCGAGCGCGGCGATTGTGTGTTTATAGAGGGGCGCGCTCGGGCGGCTTGGTTTGCCGCGTAGGGAGAGGGCGAGCCATAAAAGCAGGCTGAAGATTAAAAAGGCGAGGCCGAGATGCGCGGCGAGGCGGTAGTGCGAGACGTAGGGATCATCGCTGAGGCCGGATTTGACCATGTACCAGCCCATGAGTCCTTGGAGGCCGCCTAAGGCGAGCATAGCGATGAATTTAAGGCCGTAGCCTTTGGGGATCATGCCTTTGACCCAAAAGACGAGGAGGGGGAGGGCGAAGGCGAGGCCGATGGTACGGCCGAGGAGGCGGTGGAACCATTCCCAAAAGAAGATGGCTTTGAAATCGGGGAGGTCCATCCAGAAATGTTTTTTCTCAAATTCCGGGGAGGATTTGTAGAGGTCAAAAACGCGTGCCCATTCGGCATCATTCATTGGTGGGAGCGTACCGAGCAAAGGCCGCCATTCGACCATGGACAGGCCGGAATTGGTTAGGCGCGTGATAGCGCCGACAATGACGATTGTGAAGACGAGTGCGCAGCAAGCGAAAAGCCAGATTTGTAGGGGGATGCTGTTTTGGTTTTTTGTGTCCATAGGTTTTATATAGTTGAAATTTTGATACGTACAACCGTAAAACCTATTCGTCATTCCGGAGGCAAGCCGAAGGCTTGCTTAAACATCCGGAATCCACATGTGAGCTTCGAAGAAGCTCATTTTGCCAGATCCCCGCTGCTTAAGCTTCGCTTACGCTCAGCCTCCGGAATGACTAATTTGATTATTTACACATATGGTTCGGTTCTGTCATGGTGGGTGTATGGCGAAATTTGATGTTATGGATGCGACGAAATACGGATATGCAACCGCGTGGGGGCGGCGGGCGGATATTATGCGGCATGTGATGACGCCGTTATTGGTCAAGATTGGCGCGCTGGCAGCGGTATTGTTTTTGGGGCTGGAGCAAAATTATTTGCGGCAGGGTTTGGTGATGCTGCCTGCGTTTTTTGCCGAAGGGTTCTTGGTGGCTTATATCTTGCGGATGGTGTTTTTGGGGGATGATATTCCGCGTGATGTGCGGGCGATTGATATCAATACTGCGCGGGATTTGGTTGCGGGAATGATTGTTTATGTGCTGATTAAATTGGCGCTGGCGTTTATGGTCGGTATGACCCTGTCGCAGATGGACTTGCAGGGCGCGATGTTGGAAGGGGCTGCGCCTGATAGTGCGGGGGAGGATGTGCCGCCGCCCAATATGGGGACGTTGCTTGCACCGTTATTTATATTTGGTTTCACGATTTGGGCGTTTCGGTTTTTGTGGCTGTATATTCCGGTGGCGTTGGGGCAGCGGTTGGATGATTTTTGGGAGCGGATTTCGGGGTTTAAAAGCTCATTGCCGATGTTTGCGTGTTGGATGATGTGTTTGTTGCCGTTTGGCTTTGGCATGATGATTTATATGAATTTTGTGATCGGGATGTTTCCCGTGCCGGAAGGGGCGGAGGTTTCACAAGGTGCTAAGCTCTTGATTTTGATGGGGCAGGCGGTTATTGAATTGGCGATGATCATTGTTTCCAGCCTTGCGATGGCGTGGGGCTTTAAAAATTTGAAAGATTAGATATGAGTGATGAAGATTTAAAAATTTATGTAACGGATCAGGATGGGAAAGAGCATGTTCTTGACGCGATTGAGGGTTGGCGCGTGATGGAGATCATCCGTGACCATGGCCTTCCTATTAAGGCAGAATGCGGCGGCGCGTGCGCGTGCGCGACGTGTCATGTGTATGTCGATGAGGATTGGGAAGATAAGCTTGTCGCCATGGGGGACGAGGAAGAAGAAATGCTCGATGATGCGTTTGATGTCGAGGATAATTCCCGCCTGAGCTGTCAGTTGATCATGAGCGAGGCGTTGAACGGGTTGAAGGTTAAGTTGGCTGTTTATCCGGATTAA
>JBOEFZ010000067.1:0-19696 GCA_050633165.1 Alphaproteobacteria bacterium
CGAATGCGCGCCCGCACCGCGTGTGTCCATTTCGTCAGCGGCATCGTCCCTTGGCGACACGCCTCAATCCCGTCATGCGGACAAATGCCGTAAGAGGAAAGGGTGGGCGCCATACCATTGCCAAGCATCCAAAGCAAAACATCACTCGGGTTCGGTGCAAATTGTAGCTGTAGCAGCTTTTGCCACATCTCTTCCTGCATCCCGCGAAGATAGACAATGTCACTTGCCTGCACCCCTCGGATCGACATGATCATCCGGCGGAAGGTTAAAATCTCGTCAATACACGCCGCCGCATCATTGCCATATCCCGTATAATTCCCAAGGTAAACAAGCCGATCTCCGGCGTTAAATTTCTCTAAAATACCATCATGCAGCGCGCTCAGACGGTCCAGCTGCCCGTGCACGGCGGGCACAGACCATATCCTCTCGGGTGATCCAAGATTGACAAAACCGTTAACCGGCTGCGTCTGACAAGTTTTTAGCATCTGTTTAAAAATTCCAGAAATAGGAATGAAAGAATCAGGGAGAGTTCCCGTAACAAATATAAGTGTACAATAAAATCAGGGGGCTAGCAAAAAATAATTCTAACAGCCCCGTCATTCCGGAGGCGAGGCGTAAGCCTCGCTCAAACATCCGGAATCCATAAAGGCGCAAGCAAAGCTTGCGACATCACTGGATACCCGCTGTTTGAGCACTTCTGCGAAGTGCCGCGGGGATGACAATGAGGGTGGGGAGGCGATAGGGGTAGGGGCAGCAAACAAAAAAAGAGAGCCTTTCGGCTCCCTTCTCAAAAATTACAAATGCTATCGCGGTGGGCTTACGCCGCCGCTTTCTCGTCCGTTGCGACTTCATCATCATTGTCGGCGATAAGGTCTTCCGGATCAATGCGCTGGATGCCCATAATATCTTCAAGGCTGTTTGACGCTTCAATCTCGCTCGTATCCTGAACGGCGGCAACTTCACGTGCCAAACGCTCAAGCGCGGATTGGTAGATTTGACGCTCGGAATAAGACTGCTCGCTATCATCGCTGGAGCGCTTAAGGTCGCGCAATACTTCGGCAATCGCAACCGGATCGCCGGAATTGATCTTTGTCTCATATTCCTGCGCGCGGCGTGACCACATGGTACGGCGAATACGCGCGCGTCCCTTCAATGTCTTAATCGCATCATCAATACGTGAGGAGCTGGACAATTTGCGAAGGCCAGAGCTTTCCGCCTTCATCACAGGGATCTTCAAACGCATACGCTCTTTTTCGAACGAAATCGCATAAAGGCTGACATCCATGCCGCCAATCGTTTGGGTCTCTACGCCTTCGATTTGACCAACACCATGTGCCGGATAAACCACGTAGTCGCCTTCTGCAAAGTTGAAATTGTCATTAAGAGCCATATTTATTCACCTTTATTTTTGTTTTTAACAGTGTTTTGACTTTGATTTATGCATCGAAGTCAGTACGTTCTCCACACTCCTGCAAGTGTGTTTGTCGAGGCCGTATTCCATCAAGGAAGATAAACATCTTAACAAAAAATTAACGAAAAAGCAAAAAAATCTTGTGATTCGTAAAATGTCAGCGGCTAAAGCAGGGAAATTAAGGCTTTACGCCTGTATCCAAAACGTCATTTTGAGGTGAAATTTCACGTTTCGGAATAAAATTTTCATCCAGAATATAAGAAATTGCCGATAATTTCGACGCCGCAATCAGCAAATTATCCGCCGATGCCCCGAAACGATGCCCGAACTCCATCGTGATAAGGTCATGCAATGTCCGCTGCGACAGCGCCGCCATAATCCCGCTTAAGCTACACGCCCGCACACAAACCGAATTATCATGCCGCGTATGAAGGCGCGCAACGAAAAAGGTTTGCCGGCCATCGCCGGACGTGAAGTGTTTAATGTTAATCGCCTTAAAATCAAAATCCCGCGCGAACCCCTTACAAAACCGTTTAAGATTATCCTGCCCGAGATCATAAGCGTAACGCGAAGTCCGCGCCGCGTTCCGTAGCATAGCCTTGAGCCGCGCCGCCTCCATCACATCGCTTAAATCAATGCTGCGGTTATTGCTATACATCAACGCCTTGATCTGGCAGGTTTTGTCGAAAGAGCGAATATAGGAAAGGGGATCTTTTGACAAAATACTGTCAAAATCAAACCGAGCCATAACACAATTTTGATCGCGCAAAGTCACGGACATCGCCCGATTGGGCGTATCATATTCATAACGTAATCCGGTACTTTGTGCGATGATTGAGTCTGGCGAGCATTTGGTGTATTCCAACTCGAAACCCATATCCCTGTTCGCATATTTATTATAGTTGTTTTAATTAAGAGCAGGGCACCGATCGAAAATGTTTGGCTTTTTCGAAAATAAACGCAAGCGTACTGATGCGTACGTGCGGATTATTTTCGAAAAAACGAGCATTTGCAGATGTGTCCTGTTCTTAAGTGAAGTAACTATATTTTTGCTTTGTGGATAATATATGCATTGCAGCATAAAAAGTCAAGGTTAATATATTAGAGTCTTGTAAAATAAGGAAAAACTTATACATGCCAAACCATAACCTAAAGTATGCCCGTGCATTGGAGGAATATATCACCTTTTTCGAGAAGCTCTCACGCCGCTCGATCCCGCTGCTCGATAAAATCGCCGCGCCGGGGATGTATTTCAAAGACCCGCTGCACGAGGTTCGGGATATCGAGGCGGTAAAACGCATGCTCGCCCATATGTTTAAAGCCGTTGATAGGGTTCGGTTCAAGGCCATTAATCGCGGCTTCACCCGCAAAGGAAACGCCGCCTTCATCCATTGGATCTGCATGTATGAACGCAAGGGCAGGGCGCATGAGTTCGAGGGCACATCAATGATCACATTCGATGAACAAGGCATGATCACAAGCCGCACCGACCATTGGGACGCCGCCGAAAACATCTACGCCCACGCCCCGATTCTCGGGCGCATTATCCCTCATGTAAAATCGAAAATAGCGGCGCAGCCGTAAGGTCAAGCTCCGCCATGCCGCCAATAGGAAGCGGAGATAGGCGATCACCGTGCCCGAACGGCGCATCCATAAGGACCGGAATATTATATGCATCGCAATGCTCCCGCGCGATATCCTCAAGCGAAAGGCCAAAAGGCCGCCCCCCATCTTGTAAATCCGTAAAGCCCCCGAGCATCAACCCACCAATCCGCCCGAAAACGCCAAGACTCTTAAGGTGAATAAACATCCGGTCAATCCGGCTAATCTCCTCATGACAATCTTCAAGAAAGAGGATAGCACCATCCAGCCAATCGCCCTTAATTGTTGCGGGTAAATACTGAAACACACTCAAATTCCCACCAAACAGCCGCCCCCGCGCCGCACCGGCATTAAGGATACGCGCATCCCTCAAATCCATCGTAAAATCGCCCGCCAACACGGCGCCAAGCTCGGCATAGCGCGCCACATTCTTAAAGACCTGCGCATGAATGTTGGTAATGCCTATTCTCACGGTAATCGCATTAAGCAACGCCGTAACATCACTAAACCCGATTAATGGTTTTGGGTTGGCACGGATCAAATCGTAATCGAGATCATCAACAATCTGCAACGCTCGGTTCCCACCCCCCGCCGCCCAAATCGCATCAATCGATGAATCACGATAAAGATCATGCAACGCCTCCACCTTCTGCGCCGCCGTCCCCGCCGATTGCCCAAGTCGCGCAAATGCCTGCTCATGCACAAAAACCTCAACCCCACGCGCCGCCAACGCGGCAACCCCCGCCTCAATCTCCGCCCGCTCCACATAAGAAGACGGCGCACATATCCCGATTTTTTTGAAACTGTTCATCGCTTTATTTAAGCATTTTTAGGTGAGGGGTACATTTGAATTTTTAAAATATACTATGAAATCTACTTGACGGACAAGTTGTTATGTAATAGTAGTTTCGTCAAATAAAACGTAGAGGTCGTTATGCACGAAAAACATCAGGAAAATTTATCTTTTTTGGGAAAATTAGCCCAAACCTACCAGCAAGCCGTAGCTTCGCAAGGCGATGCTGCAAGAATAAGCGTTAAAAATTTATCACAGAAATTGGGCGTGGATGCAGGTGAGCTTATCGGCGGAGGGGCTATGGTTTATTATAAAGATATTAAGGCATCTGTCTTGGGGCAAGGTGCTGCGCCTTTAGCATCGAAATTACATGTTTCGCAGTTTGCGGTTATAAAGAAAAAAGGGGATGGGAGTTTTATTTTTTCTGAAACGACTCTTGTAGAAAAGACAGGAGAGTCAGAACAGGCAGGCTATACTACTCTCTTGGAGGTTAATCTAACGCTTGTTGGTGATGAGTTCGTTGTTAATAGCGTAAAGGAAAAAGGAGTTCAAATCCCGTCCGTGCTATGGGCTGATGCATATGATAGTATGTACCAGCGCAAGGATAGAGGGGGGATAGAGCTGGATGATGTGGTGCTACAGGTCATGCGCGATGCAGGAATGTCAAAGGATGATATTCGTATGGTAAGAAGCCAAAGTGAAGAGGATGCATTAAGGAACACAGGATTCTTTTCAGGCGCCCTCGGTCAAGCTGCACTGGAAGGAGGAGATCCTATTCCTGCGTAAGGATATGATCGCTCAGCGTGACCAAAACCTCATCCGCGCTTAGATTATCAACCTGACACGTCCCTGCGGCTTGATGTCCACCGCCGCCATGGTCGAGGCACATTTCACCGACATTCACGTTCGATGTCCGGTTGAGGATGGATTTCCCAACCGCAAAAACGGTGTTTTGCTTATTCTTCCCCCATAGCACATGAATAGAAATATTCGCATTCGGGAAGAGGGCATAAATCATAAAGCGGTTCGCCGCCCAAATCGTATCTTCCTGACGCAAATCAAGCGTAACCAAGCTGCCTTCCAGTTTCGCGCAGCGCTCGATTTGCTCCTTCGCCTTGATCTGGTGCTCCATATACAGGTCAACGCGCTCCTTCACATCGGGGAGCTGCAAAATGCAATCAATCGTCTCATGCTTTCGGCAATGATCGATGAGTTGCATCATCAGTTGGTAATTCGAGATGTTAAAGTCCCGAAACCGCCCGAGCCCCGTCCGCGCATCCATGATAAAGCTCAATAAATCCCAGCCCTGCGGATTAAGAATATCTTCTTTGCTGAACTGTGCGGCATCGGCCTTATCAACCGCATCCATCATATCTTCGCCCACTTCGGGAAAACGTTCCGTGCCGCCAAAGAAATCATAAACCACCCGCGCCGCCGATGGTGTATCTGCGGAGATAATGTGATTATCCGGCGTATCGCCAACCCGCGAAACTTCCGAAGCATGATGATCAAACGCCGCAAAGGCCTTCGCATTATAAGGCAGATTGGTCGTAATATCGTTCTCGGTCACGTCGATCAAGCCATCTTGCATATCCTTGGGATGCGCAAAGGTCACATCATCAATCAGGTCAAGCTCCTTCAGCAAAACCGCACAGACAAGGCCATCCATATCCGATCGCGTAATCAGACGGAATTTACGTTTTTCATTTAAAATTTTATCGGCAGTAATTTGCGGCATAAAGTTATTCCCTCTGGTTAAAGAACTATTTTACGCAGGCAAAGGTTAAGGGCAGCTTAAAAAATATCAGGCCGCATCCCCCTTATCGGAAGCATCCTTATCGGCTTTCTTCTTCGCCGCTTTCTTCTTCTTCTCTTTCACGATTTTCGGCTCAACGCTGTCATCGCGAACGGTGTCGCCATCAACAACGACTTCTTTCGCATCGTCAATGTCCGGCACTTCATACATCGTATCCAGCAACAAATTCTCGATAATCGAACGCAAACCACGCGCGCCGGTCTTGCGCTCAATCGCTTGTTCCGCAATGGCCTTAAGCGCATCATCGGTAAAGGTTAAATCAACCCCTTCAATATCAAACAGCTTCTTATACTGCTTCACAATCGCATTCTTCGGCGCGGTCAAAATGGTGATCAAGGCATCTTCATCCAGATCCTCAAGCTTCGCAATCACCGGCAAACGACCCACAAATTCGGGGATAAGCCCGTATTTCAGCAAATCTTCAGGCTCCATTTCCTGGAACAGCTCGCCAATACCGCGCTCATCATCCAAATCCTTAACATCCGCGCCAAACCCAATGGTCGTACCGCGACCGCGCTGCGCAATGATTTTATCCAACCCCGCAAACGCACCGCCGCAGATGAACAGGATATCTTTCGTATCAACCTGCAAAAATTCCTGCTGCGGATGCTTGCGCCCACCTTGCGGCGGGACAGAGGCAACCGTCCCTTCCATCAATTTCAAGAGCGCCTGCTGCACCCCCTCACCGGAAACATCGCGGGTGATAGACGGGTTATCGGATTTGCGTGAAATCTTATCAATCTCATCAATATAAACGATCCCTTTTTGCGCGCGCTCGACATTGTAATCGGAGGCCTGAAGCAGCTTCAAAACGATATTCTCGACATCCTCACCAACATATCCCGCCTCGGTCAATGTCGTCGCATCCGCCATGGTAAAGGGAACATCCAAAACCCGCGCAATGGTTTGCGCGAGCAACGTCTTACCGCAGCCCGTAGGCCCCGCAATCAGGATATTGGATTTCGCCAACTCAACATCCGAACCGCTCCCGCCATGCTCAAGGCGTTTATAATGGTTATGCACGGCCACAGACAAAATCCGCTTCGCCGATTCCTGCCCGATCACGTAATCATCAAGGAACGCCTTAATCTCGGACGGGGCAGGGACGCTATCGCCCTCACGCACAATCTGCGTCTTGTCCTCTTCGCGGATAATATCCATACAAAGCTCGACACATTCGTTACAAACGAACACATTCGGCCCCGCGATCAGCTTACGCACCTCATGCTGGCTCTTCCCGCAAAAGGAACAATAAAGCGTATTTTTGGAATCTGTTTTTTCTGACTTGCTCATGAAGGGAAAGACCTTTGGAAATTTGTTTTACAAATATAAGCTTACCGAACTGGTCAAACCCAGCGCAAGCCCTTATATAAATAAATGTAGATTTATTCTTTACTGCGTTAAATGCGAAGCATGAATTGAAAAGATCCCGGATCAAGTCCGGGATGACGCTGTGGTGGTAAGGGGCGGCGCGAAAATTAAATTTAAAAGAGAATAGTGATTTTAAACTTTTGGGTTTAAAATTGTACCGAGCGACTGCGAGGCGCGCGTATAGCGCGAAAAAACTAGCGAGTGTAACGAGCGTAAAAAGAATATGAACGAAAGCCTAAACGAACTCATCGAAAACTTCGCCCTATTCGACGATTGGGAGGAGCGCTACCGCTACCTCATCGATTTGGGCCGCGCCTTACCGCCTATGGACGAGGCTTTAAAAACCGACGAGAATTTAGTCCGCGGCTGCACCTCCCGCGTTTGGTTGGATACGAAGATAGAAAATCAAACCCTCCACTTCACCGCCGACAGCGACGCGCACATCGTCCGCGGCCTCATCGCCTTTTTGGATGCGGCCTACCAAGGCCAAAAAATCGCGGATATACCCAATATAGACATCCACGCCGCTTTCAAAGAAATCGGCCTAGACCAAAACCTATCCCCCAACCGCAGGAATGGGTTCTTTTCGATGGTGGAGCGGATTCAGTCTTTAGCTTCGTCTTCGGTCTGAAGGCCAACACTCTTCAAAACCTCCCCAAACAGCTTATCCGCATCACCAACGGCGTCGCCGATCAACTCGGCCTCCAATGAAAGTGCGGATTTTTTGCCGATCCAGAGCTGCGCCAGATAAATTGTGGGCGTGCGCCCGACATGGCCTTCACCGACAAGGCCGGCTTGTTTGTACCCGTCTTCCTCGCGATAGGTCGCGTCGAATTCCTCAACCACGCTGTTCTTTGTGAGGGCGCGTAGCGTTGTCTCCATCACCTCGGGGCTATACGCCTCCAAAATATCCGCGCCAATCGGGTTGCAAATGACGCGGAAGTTCACGGTTGTCGAGAGGCCATACACCTGCGTGTAACTCACCAAATCATAACATTGGGAGCGGTCTTCGCCCTCACATCGCCGCGCGGTATAAGGCTCATCGGGGAATGTAACGCCAAATTCGCAAAAATCGGGGGAGTATGTGACGGAAGGATCGGCGGGCGCTTCTTCGCTTTGCGCCTCCACGGCTTCTTCGGCTAGCGCAGGCGTCTTCCCTTCTTCTGCAAAGGCGATATTAGTCACGGTAAAGGCAAGAATAAATAAGCCGAGAACCGTCATCCTGCGGCTTGACCGCAGGATCTGCAAGTTTATCGAAGAGATGCTGCGATCAAGTCGCAGCATGACATTATTTGGTTGGTTTCCACTCATTTGGATCAGCCTCCATTTGCGCACCGCTCGTAAGGCACTTCACCTCATGATGCTGCGTATCACGATAAGGTGGCATCCAGATAAAGGGAATGCCTTTCTTCTCCGCATAGCTTATTTGTTTTTGAAACTTCTGCGGCGCGTGATACAGCTCGACATTCATCCCGCGCCCGCGCAAAACCTTCGCCGTTTCCGCCGACAACGCGCGATCTTCTTCGCTGTTAAGGATCACAAGCACATCGGCGGGGGATGTTCGCCCGAAATCTTTAGAAGCCTCAAAGCTCGGGATCATCTTCGCAAACAGCCGCGAAAACCCAATCGAAATCCCAACACCGGGGAGTTTTTTATTAATATAAGACGAGGCCAAATCATCATACCGCCCCCCCGAACAAATCGAGCCATAAGACGGATCATCGACAAACACCGTCTCATAAACCGTCCCCGTATAGTAATCGAGCCCCCGAACGATGGAGAGGTCGGCAACGACATTGGGGAGGTGAGAGAGTTGATCCATGACGAAGGAAAGTTCTTCGATGCCTTCGTTAAGCCGTTGGTCTATATCACAGGACGGGTATTGTTCCTGAAGATAAGACGGTAACAAGCCCAATGCTTTTTTTCTGTCACTAGCAGCGACTTTCATAAGCTCTCGAGCAATAGTGATATACTCGCCCATGCAACTAACTATAAGATCAACTTTTTTCTGGTCTTTGATTGTTTCTATGACAGGCCTTAAAAATTCGGTTTCTCCAACCTTTTCTAGTTTATCTAAGCATCGCGTAACTAAGGTTATCTCTTCTTGGTCTGTGATATTGAGGGATTTTAAAAAACCAATCAAAATCTTCCGGTTCGAAATCCGTATCTCAAAATCCGGAATATCAAGCCCCTGCAAAACCTCATGCACAATCGCCGGCATTTCGGCGTCGAAGGATAGGGGTAGGGCATCGACATTAATCACATCAATATCGCACTGCGTAAATTCCCGAAAACGCCCCGCCTGCGGTCTCTCCCCGCGCCAAACCTTTTGCATCTGATAGCGTTTAAACGGAAACGTCAGGCCATTAAAATGCTGCCCCACATAGCGCGCCAATGGCACCGTCTGATCAAAATGCAGCGCGAGCCGCGCCTCTTTTTTCTCCTCCGGATCAGCCTGCAACCGCTCCAGCACATAAATCTCTTTATCAACATCCTCACCCTTCGCGGCAATCACGTCGAGCGCCTCCACCGCCGGAGTCTCGATATTGCAAAACCCGTAACTCTCAAACACCCGCCGGATATGATCCAACCACCGCTGCTCCACCCGCCGCACCGCCGGCAAATATTCGGGATAGCCGGAAATGGGTTTAGGTTTATAGATTTTCTTTTTATCGCTCATGCAAGATTTATAGATTGCGCGGAGAAAACGCGCAATGATGAATATAGGCTAAACCTCCTCAAACAACCCCTCCAACTGATCCACCAAGGCTTTGGCCAACTCATCCGCGTCCGTAATCTTGATCGCGCGGGTGTAATAGCGGGTCACATCATGCCCGATGCCGATCGCGCATAGCTCGACATTCGATTTCCCCTCAATCCAGTGAATGACATTGCGCAAATCATGCTCCAGAATATTGGAATTATTCACCGATAGCGTCGAATCATCCACCGGCGCGCCATCGGAAATCACCATGATAATCTTGCGTTGCTCCGGCCTTGGCGCGATACGGTTATAGGCCCAGACCAGCGCTTCGCCGTCAATATTCTCCTTCAAAATTCCTTCTTTGAGCATAAGGCCGATATTCTTGCGCGTCCGCCGCATCGGCGCATCGGCCGATTTATAAATAATATGCCGCAAATCATTGAGCCGCCCGGGCGCATCCGGCCGCCCATGCTCCATCCATGCCTCCCGCGCTTTGCCGCCCTTCCATGCACGCGTGGTAAAGCCCAGCACTTCGGTCGATACGCCGCACCGCTCCAACGTCCGGCTTAAAATATCCGCCGTCATCGCCGCCGTCGCAATCGGCCGCCCGCGCATCGATCCGGAATTATCAATCAAGAGCGTCACAACCGTATCCCGAAACTCCGTCTCTTTTTCTTGTTTGAACGTTAGGGGCACATTCGGGTTCGCAATCACCCGCGCCAAACGCGCCGAATCCAATATCCCTTCCTCAAGATCAAAGCTCCAGCTCCGCTGCTGCCGCGCCATCACTTTACGTTGTAAACGATTGGCGAGCTTCGTAATTACCGTTTGATGATGCGCCAATTGCTTATCCAGCATCCCGCGCAGCCGCACTAGCTCATGCGCATCGGCTAAATCTTCGGCCGCCACTTCCTCATCAAATTCGGAGGTATAAACATGATACATCCCGCCGCGTCCCGGAATAAAATCATCCCCCTGCGCCGCGCGGGCGGAGGAGGGCATATCACCCCCATCACTGACCTCACCCTCATCAAGGGTGTCATCCATGCCGAACGCTTCCATATGATCATCATCCGCCCCCGATGACATATCCTCATCCAGATCATGCGAGGAATCGCCTTGCTCGCTCTGCTCCTCTTCTTGCGCGTCTTGTTGATCCTCCGGCGCGTCTTGGTTCTCCTCGGCTTCGGCTTGCTCCTGAGTTCCGTCCTCATCCTCAATCGGCATATCGAGCGATTGGATGAGTCGTTTCGCCACCGCCGCGAAGGCGCGTTGGTCTTTTAATAGTGAAAGAGCGTCGCTCCCGTCGCCCACATCGTCATCCCCGCCTTGAGCGGGGATCTGTTTGCCATTAGCACGAGATCCCTGCTTTCGCAGGGATGACGATGAGAGGAAATCTTTAATCGATCCGCTGAGCTGCGCTTCAATAAACGGCTGCCACAGCTTAACGAGGTTCGCCGCAGCGGGAGGAGGGGGCTCACCGCTCATCTCGATCCGGCTAAGGATATGCAGCGCATCTCCCATATCCACCTGCTCGCGCCGCGTGATATTCTCAAGGCCTAAACGCTGGCATTTTTCATTCAAAACCGCATTGAGATTCCCACGAACTCCCGCCATCTCATGCATGCCGAGCGCCTCACACCGCGCTTGTTCAAGCCCGAAAAACGCACTCGCCGCGCGGTTGTCGCGTGGCTTTTCCACGATATGCAGGCGCTCATCATGATGCGCAAGCCATAACCCCTGCGCATCCGCACACCCGCGCACAAGGCGCTTCGACCCCGCATTCAAATCCGCATCCGGTTGAGGAAGCCGAGGCGCAGCCCCCTCAAGCACCCGCCCCGTCGGCGGCTCGGCGGTGGAGTAGCTAGGCTCAACCTCCCTCTCCCCCGCAATGGTGCGAAGCGTCGCGGCGGTAACATGTTTGAAATTTTCAATATTGGGATTGGTCATGTGACCCTAACTCACCGCAACATTCTTGATCGCCCCCTCCGGCAAATCAACATCGAAGCATCGCTGGTAATATTCCGCGATAATCGGACGTTCCGTTTCATCGCATTTGTTTAGGAATGAAAGCTGAAACGCCAATTCGCGATTTTCAAATATCGCGGCATTTTCGATCCATGCCAGCACAGTGCGCGGGCTCATCAACGTACTCAAATCGCCATTCACAAAGCCCGAGCGCGTTAAATCCGCAAGGCGCACCATTTTATCAATATCATCACCGCTCGCCTCGGGGAATTTGGCGGTCATGATCTTAACCTCATCATCATGCGCCAAATAATTGAGCGTCACGCACACATTCCACCGATCCATCTGCCCTTGGTTAATCTGCTGCGTCCCGTGATAAAGCCCCGTCGTATCGCCAAGCCCCACCGTATTGGACGTCGCAAATAGCCGAAAGGCCGGATGCGGACGAATAACTTTATTTTGATCAAGCAGGGTAAGCTTCCCCTCGGCCTCGAGCACGCGCTGGATCACAAACATCACATCGGGCCGCCCCGCATCATATTCATCAAACACAAGCGCAACAGGGTTTTGCAGCGCCCAAGGCAGCAAACCTTCCTTCCACTCCGTAACCTGCTTGCCTTCCTTAAGCGTAATCGTATCCTTACCGAGCAAATCCACGCGAGAAACATGACTATCCAGATTAATCCGCACGCACGGCCAATTGAGGCGCGCCGCAACCTGTTCAATATGCGTCGATTTCCCCGTTCCGTGATACCCCTGTATCATCACCCGCCGATTATGCGAAAACCCCGCCAAAATCGCGAGGGTCGTGTCATGATCAAACTGATAGCTCTTATCAATCTCCGGCACATTGGGCGTATGCTCGGCGAATGCCGGAACCTCCCAATCAATATCAAGGCCGAACACATCACGCACGCTCACCTTTGTATCGGGAATAGTGGTGTATTTCCCCTCCTTGGCCTTAACATCCGTAATGTTAAACGCCATCGCATTTTCTTCTGCTGGGTTGCTCATTTCTTATCCTTGTCCATTTTGTCGTATTTCTCATACGCGGCCTTTAAAATCGTATAGGCCATGTTGATGTCTTTCAATATATCTTCCGATTTCTCGCATCCCTGATTGCGATCCGGATGATGCTTTAACGCCAATTCCCGATACCGTAATTTAATGCCGTTAAATGTTAGCGGCGGCGCAAGCCCCATAACCGCCATCGCTTCATGTTCCTTGGAATATTCAGAAGAGCCAATCTTCGCCCGTTCGCGCTCTTTCTTATTCGGCGCTTCCCCTTCGCCGCCATACATCTTCCATGCGCGCTCATACAACGCTTCCTCCGCATTGCCGTTCACGCCGTATTTCCACGTCGGGCGATCGCCATACATGGAATTATAAACCTGCTGCTGGATATCATCCTCGGTCATGCCGTCAAAGAAATTCCACGCTTTGTTATAGTCGCGCGCATGATCGGTGCAAAAATGGTAATATTCATTCAATCCGCGATCCTTCGGCGCGCGATGCTCGCCTTTTTCCGTACAATTGGGCATATCACAAAGCTGCTCTTGCGGCGCGCTTTGCTGATTATCAAACTCTGCGGATTGCGGTTTTAGGAAAATTCTAGGCATACTGCTCCATACTATCGAAAGAACACTGAATAAGGCAATGAAACTATGAGAATCGAAGACGAAATCAAGCGAATAATTGAAACAGAACTCGCCCCCGCGCATCTGGAGGTCATCAATGAAAGCGGCAAACATATAGGTCACGCCGGCGATGACGGCAGCGGTCAGACGCACTTTAAACTTGTGGTTGTGCACGAGAGGTTCGAGGGGCAAAGCCGCGTAGAGCGCCAAAAAACCATCAATAAAATGCTCGTAAGCCTTTTTGATAAAGGGCTTCACGCCCTATCGATGCAGCTTTATACACCGCAAGAGTATAAAAAATAACACTCATAGGTTGCAAAAAATATATCCTTTAGGCTATGGTTGTGCATACATACACAACCAAAATAAGCAAAATATGGGGATATAAATATGCTTGATGAAACGACACAAAGGCCAACATTGGACGATAATAAAGGCGAGGCTATCCGCGTCAAAACAACATTGGTGAGCCGGAATATCACGGTGAATGGGCGGCGCACTTCGGTACGGTTAGAGCCGGAAATGTGGGCGGCGATTAACGAAATCGCCCGCCGTGAAGAATGTACAATTCACGAAATCTGCACTCTTATCGCGATGCGAAAGAACGGGCCAACGTCACTGACCGCGGCGATTCGCGTGTTCCTGATGCTCTATTTCCGCGCCGCCACAACCGAAGAGGGCCACGATAGGGCAGGGCATGGAAATTTCACAAAAATGATCAACCGCGCCCGACTCGCGCAAACGATAGATAACTTACCGGTTTAAGGGTGAGGGAAGGTTAGATATCCCGCCCGCAGGCAAGATATTTCTCGCGGCGTTTCGCCTTAAGTGCCGCCGAATCCCAAGGAGTTAGGCTTTCTAACTCGGCTTGTATCGCTTGCCCGACATTGGCAATCACCTCGTCCTTATGACGATGTGCACCGCCAATTGGTTCGTCAATGATTCGATCAATCAGCTTAAGCTCCTGCAAATCCTGCGCCGTCAGCTTAAGCGCCGCCGCCGCATCCGCCGCGTAAGACGCGCTGCGCCATAAAATCGACGCACAGCCTTCCGGCGAGATCACAGAGTAAATCGAATGCTCCAGCATCAAAACTTTATCCGCCACCGCAATCGCAATCGCACCGCCCGATCCGCCTTCGCCAATAATGGTGGAGATGATAGGAGATTCGCAGCGCAAGCAACTCTCAATCGATTTCGCAATCGCCTCCGACTGCCCACGCTCTTCCGCGCCAAGGCCCGGATAAGCACCCGCCGTATCAACGAGCGTAATTACAGGCAAATCAAATTGCGAGGCCATCGCCATCAAACGCTGCGCCTTGCGATAGCCTTCGGGGCGCGCCATGCCAAAATTATGCTTGATCCGGCTTTCGGTATCGTGCCCTTTCTCATGCCCCATAACGACGCAAGGCACACCATTAAATCGCGCCAAACCACCAGGCAGGGCGTAATCCTCTGCAAAATTCCGATCCCCCGCCAAGGGCGTAAAGTCGGTAAACAGCGTTTCAATATAATCCTTGAAATGCGGGCGCTCCGGATGCCGCGCAACCTGCACCTTTTGCGCCGGGCTAAGCTTGGAATAGGTGGATTGCAGCAATTTTTGCGCCTTACCCTGCATCCGCGTGATTTCCTCGGTGATATTCACCGTGTCATCACCACTAACATTGCTAAGCTCGGCAATCTTGCCTTCAAGTTCTAGAATCGGTTTTTCAAAATCTAACATGGGTATCGTTTAATCACATATAAGAAAGGGACGCAATATAGATGCGTCCCCGTTCATGAATTGTATTGTTGCTTATTCAGAAGCAGCTTTGGAAAGCGGGTGCTTCTCTTCCACTGTCTTCTTTAGGCCGCCATCAACCATATGCGTGTAAATCTGCGTCGTCGCAATGTCGGCGTGACCGAGCATCTTTTGAACAGAGCGAAGATCCGCACCACGGCTAAGAAGATGCGTCGCAAAGGCGTGACGAAGGATGTGTGGTGACACACGGTCTTCATCAACCTCCGCCGCCCGCGCAAGGTCTTTGAGCAACTGCGCGAAACGTTGACGCGTCAAATGACCGCTATCCGACGTACGGGATGGGAATACCCATTGTTCCTGACGCGCTTGATTTTCGGAACCAATAAAGACTTTGCGAACATCCATATATTTGCCCATCGCCTCTTGCGCCGGCTCGGACAACGGAACCATGCGGTCACGACCGGCTTTGCCAGTAACGAGCAAAAACTGGCTATCTTCACCAATCGCGGACATCGGAAGGCCCACAAGCTCGGACACACGCAAACCACTAGCGTAAAGAATTTCAAGCAAGGCAACAAGGCGAACCGCCTCCGGCTTTCCGCCACGCGCGGCAGTCTTGATTAATTGATCAACTTCACCCTCGCTCAATGTCTTTGGCAAAGTCCGTGTTTGCTTCGGGCTTTCGATTGTGGATGTAGGGTCATCCGCACGCTTGCTCTCGGAAATCAAGAAGCGGTAATATTGACGCAGCGCAGACAAACGACGCGCAACCGTACGCACGGCAATCAATGTGTTCTTATTGCCTTTAGTATTCTTCTTCGCCGCCAAATCTTTCAAATAAGCCTTAAGCTCATCCGTCGTGGCGCTATTCACATCGGAGCTTTTTTCGTTACGGAGGTAAAGGCTAACATCCGCCAGATCTCTCCAATACGCTTGAACAGTGTTCTTTGCCGCACCGCGTTCGGTGGTAAGCATCTCTAAAAACGCATCGACGCTCGGATGTAAATCCGGCTTGGGCATTGCTGGGCGACCTGGACGTGCCATAATGTTTCTCCTTAAAACTTTCTTTTTATTTTCAGTGCTTTAAATGGCATCTGATTTTATTTTTCATCCCACAGTATTATTGCTGTGTAATATCCATAAACAACAGGATGTTAATTATGTCCTGAATCACGCTTATGCAACCTAAATTTTACGCAGCTGCACAACTTTTTTAAAAACATGACTTGAAAGCAGAGGCTTCGAATAAGTCTTTTTCATAAGTTATGGGCGCATTATCGACATTTGCCCTATGCTTGTCAAGATTTTCGATAACATATTTTGAATAAAATGAGGTATTTGTGGATTATGTTATGATATTTGCATAAGAGTCATATTTTAGTGCATTGCAGCGCAGCAAAATACAAAGGCTCATACATAGTTACTCACCGGATTGACGAATATCCTGCAAATTTGTCTCGGCTTTTACACTTTCTTGTGGAACCTCCACCGTCATAAAGCCGAGCATAATAAACCCGCCAATCAACCCGATGATCATCAGTAAAAATACAAATCCAAAAAATTTCGACATATTTCATTTCCCGTTTGTACAAAATTCTAAGCTCCGATATATCATAAGGCAATGACATTACATGAAAATAAACCGATTATCCTCGCCGGCATGATGGGCACAGGCAAAAGCCATATCGGAAAACTCCTTGCCGAGCGCCTGTCCCTCCCATTTTACGACAGTGATAAGGTGATCGAAGAACGCGGCGGTTTAACCATTCCCGAGATTTTCGAACTCTATGGCGAGGCACGTTTCCGCGAATCCGAAACAAAAACGATTATAGAGCTACTGGGGCAGGGGGCATGCGTCATCGCCACGGGCGGCGGCGCGCTTACTAATGACGCGGTGTTAGAGGCCGTAAAGGCACAAAGCCATTCCATCTGGCTCCACGCCGATCTTGAAACGCTGATGGAACGGCTCAGCCAATCCAAAAACCGCCCGCTGCTCCAAAATGATAACCCCAAAGCGATCTTGGAAGATTTGCTAGAAAAACGCGAATCCCTCTACGCGCAAATGGATATCGCCATCAATACCGGCGCAGGAAACGCGGACGCCGTTTTGAATGAAATTGTTGATAAGCTAGGCAATCTCAAGTAGCGTCACGGTCATGAGCACAAAAATCGTCACAATCGATCTCGGCCTACGCAGCTACGATATCTTTATCGGCAGCGGCCTACTATATCGCAGCGATGAGCTAATCCCCGATGACCTTGAGGGACGCTCGGTCTTTGTCATCACGGATGAGAATGTAAAACCCTACGCCGAAAAACTCGCCCCCATCCTTGAACAAGGCGGCGCACGTGAAGTCGCATTGAAAGTTCTCCCCGCCGGCGAAGCCACAAAATCCTTCGCCAATGTCCAAAGCGTGTCCGAATGGATGCTGGAGAACGGCCTTAACCGTAACTCCATCGTGTTCGCCATTGGCGGCGGCGTTATCGGTGATTTGGGCGGCTTTTGCGCCGCTATCGCCATGCGCGGTGTCCCTTACGTGCAAATCCCCACCAGCCTGCTGGCGCAAGTCGATAGCTCCGTCGGCGGAAAAACAGGGATCAACACGCCGCAAGGCAAAAACCTGATCGGAAATTTCTATCAACCCACCGCCGTCCTCGCGGATTTGGAAGTCCTCAAAACCCTCCCCAAACGCGAACTCCTCGCCGGATATGCGGAAGTCGCGAAATACGGCCTGATCAATGATCTGCCCTTCTTTGAGTGGCTGGAGCAAGGCAATGGCGAGAAAGTCTGCCGCCTTGATGAGGAAGCCCTCAAACACGCCATCGAAACATGCTGCAAAGCCAAGGCCGCGATTGTCGAAGCCGATGAGCAGGAAAACGGCAAACGCGCGCTGCTTAATCTCGGGCACACTTTTGGCCACGCACTCGAAACCTCCGCCGGATATAACGGCACATTATTGCATGGAGAGGGGGTCGCCATCGGCATCGTGCTGGCCTACGAACTCTCCGCCATGATGGGGTTATGCAGCCAAGACGACATCGCCCGCGTGGAAAATCACTTCCAATCCGTCGGCCTCCCCACCCGCGTCCCGAGCATCCCGAACTTCAACGCCTCCATCGATGGCCTGATGAACATCATGCGCAAGGACAAAAAGGTAACATCCGGCAAGATGGTCTTCATCCTCGCCAACGCCATCGGCGATACATTCGTCTCCCGCGATGTGGAGGAAGAAAATGTCCGCGAAGTCTTGCGCCAAGCCTTAGGCGGCGAAAAAATCAATACTGCAGGCAAAGGCGGCCTTGCACAAATCATGAAAACACAGGATATGAAACAACGATGGAAATCGGCCTTCTCACAACGGTCATAGGGCCGATCATAGCGATCTTGATCCTCCTCTTCTTGTCGGCGTTTTTCTCCGGCTCGGAAACCGCGTTAACCGCGGCGTCAAAGGTACGCCTGTCTTCACGAGAAAAGGAAGGCGATAAACGCGCCGCTCTGGTCAATAAAATCCGTGAGAAAAAAGATCGCCTTCTCGGCGCACTTTTGCTCGGCAATAATCTGGTGAATATCCTCGCCTCCGCCGTTGCGACATCTGTCCTGATCAAAGTTTTTGGCGAGGCCGGTGTTGTCTATGCCACGCTCGTCATGACGATGCTGGTGTTGATTTTTGCGGAAGTCCTGCCCAAAACCTACGCCCTGCATAATGCCGAAACCATGTCGATGAAGATCGCGCCGATCATCCGCGTTGTCGTGCTGTTATTCGCGCCCGTGACCGAGGCCGTAACATGGATCGTCCGCCACGTCCTCAAACTCTTTGGCGTTGACCTTTTTAAAGTCAAAACCGGCTCGCATCTTGAGCTCCTACGCGGCGCGATTGAGATGCATGACGGCCCGGGGGAGCAAACCCAAGACCAACGCGCCATGCTCCGCTCCATCCTTGATTTGGTCGATGTGGATATCGAGGAAATCATGATCCACCGCAAAAATGTGGTGATGATCGATGCCGATGACGCCATCGCCGATATCATCACAACCGCATTAGACAGCCCCTACACACGCCTTCCGGTATATAAGGACAACCCCGATAACATTATCGGCATCATCCACATCAAATTAATCCTGCAACAAATGCACGCCACAAAATCCATCTCGAGAATCACCCTCGATAGCGTTATGATGGAACCGCGTTTTGTCCCCGAATCCACACATCTATATGACCAGCTCCAAAATTTCCGCGATAAAAAGGAACATTTCGCCGTCGTCGTCGATGAATATGGCGCGTTCATGGGAATCGTCACGATGGAAGATATCTTGGAGGAAATCGTCGGTGAAATTGATGACGAACATGATGAAAATGTCGCCGGCGTGCGTAAGCTCCCCACCGCCAAAAACGGCGATCAATATGTGATTGATGGAACGGTAACGATCCGCGATTTAAACCGTGAGTTTCATTGGGACTTACCGGACGAAGATTACGCCACCATCGCCGGATTGGTAATCCACGAATCCCAAATGATCCCCGATATGGGCCAAAGCTTCGTCTTCCACGGCTTCCGCTTTGACATCATACGAAGACAACGCAACCAGATTACAAAGATCAGGGTTACACCGCCAAAGGCAACATCGCCGGATTAAACGCAAAGGCCGCAAAGTTA
>JBOEFZ010000067.1:19782-39609 GCA_050633165.1 Alphaproteobacteria bacterium
TAACTTTGCGGCCTTTGCGTTTCAAAATTTTCCAAAGCACGAATATTGCTTCTAAGATGCTCTGGATTAATCGTTCCGACAATTGCCGAGCTTACCCCCTCATGCGCCAAGCCAAACCGCAACGCTTCCGCCGGATCGCCGCTATGCCCGCTCGACAATGCTTTTTTAAGCAACACGCCCTTACCATGCGCCGCCGCATAATCCAAAACGGGCGCTTCATCCGTATATTCGGGATTATAACTCGCCATCACAACATCCATTAGCTCAAGCGCTTTAATCCCGCCATCCGCCGTTTTTGTGGATGCCCCAATGCCGCGCACAAGACCGCGATCCTTAAACCCTTGCATCGTCGCAATCAAATCATCCCGCGCCAAAATATCCAGATCATTCCCATCCGAATGAATCAAAAACACATCAATATAATCGGTTTGCAGGCGCTTCAGGCTGCGCTCCAAACTCATCTCAAAATGCGCGGGCGTAAAGTGATAGGATGATTCACCCCCCTCAAATTCTTCCCCCGCCTTGCCAACAATCACCCAATCCTCCCGCTGCCCCTTAAGCAAACGCCCAAGCCGCTCCTCGCTCAAACCATATGCGGGCGCAGTATCAATCACATTCACGCCCAAATCCTTCGCCAACCCCAAAAGATCCGCCAAATCAGCTTCATCCGGAATTTCAAACCCCTGCGGATACTTAACCCCCTCATTCCGCCCAAACTTCGTCGTCCCAAGCCCAAGCGCCGAAACCTCAATCCCTGTATTACCTAAGCGTCGCTTTTCCATGTCGCCATATCCCACGGTGCTTTCGCATAGCCCGCTTTCTCAAAGTTACTAAAATCCGAAACCGCACCCGACGGCGCAATATCCAGCCAATCCACCACCATATCCCCGAGCATCGGCGCAAAGGTAAGCTTGGTCGGCCAGCAATATAAGCTATCCCCCGCCTTATGTAGCGTAGGCGTATCGGGCAAATGATTCTGTGTCGCGGACTTCCCCTCCACCCGATCAATCGGCAATACCGCCCATTCGAATCCATCTATATTCACCGCTGGCAAGTATTTGCGCAAAGCCGCCTTCGCCGCATCATAAACCTCTTGCGGATCGGCCTCCTTGCTGCGCTCTGCCACCGCCGCGCCTAAATACCAGACCAGCGAACCATCCGCCGCCGTATGCGTCGTAATCGTCGCCACAGGCTTATCCGATTTGCCCACCAAATGCGCGTAAAGCGGGTAGGGCGCGTTCTTAATCATCCCCTGCAAAAGCGGACGATGCTGCGTCTTCAATCCCGCATCATCCCCGCGCGTTTCGGCAAAGGCGGCATTGCTCGCGGCCGCCGTATAAATCACACGTTTCGCGTTAATTTCCTCCGGCGTCGCATTGATGATGCAATCCCGATACGGCTCGGCCAGCGCGCGGATAACACTCGGCACATCCAAAACCGGCTCGCTCATGAAAATCACAGAGCCGTTAAAACCGCTCTCCTTAACACTATCCGGCCAATCCTCCCGCGCAACCTCATGCACTCCACCACCAAGCGCCTTTTGCGTCACAAGCTTAACCAACCCGCCCATAAACCCCTTGGGAATAAGAAGATGCTGCGAATCCGCCGCAATCCGCGCCGTGCTAAGATCAACATCGCCATCACCGCGCAAAGCATCACGCCAAACATCCGGCATCGCAGAGATAGAACGCGCCAGATCATTCACCTGTCCGGCGAGCGAGTATTTAAGGCCGGAATGAAGTATCCCCTGAGACGCAATGCTCTGTCCGCCCCCAATCCCCGAATTCTCCAACAAAACCGCATCATACCCCATCCGCTTAAGCCGATGAAAAACCCAAAGCCCCGCAATCCCTGCACCAACCACTGCAATGTCGATTTGTGTGTTCATAGTCTTAATCCTGTCATTGCGAGCACCCAAAGGGCATAAACTTCGCGAAGCAATCCATCTCCCGTTTCTGCCGATAGCATCGGTGCTGGATTGCCGCGTCGCTGTCGCTCCTCGTTTATGCTCTTTAGGGTGCAATGACGTTAATTAAAAAAATCTCCGCGCCCTCCGCGCCTCCGCGTTTCAAAATTGTACCGAGCGACTGCGAGGCGGGCTGTAGCCCTTAAAACTAGCGCGTAGCGCGTAAATTAAGCACTCGCAACCAGCTTCCCATGACAATGCTTATACTTCTTCCCCGACCCACAAGGACACGCCGCATTCCGCGCGACTTTGCCCCATGTCTCGGGATTATTCTTATCGAACGCCTGCTTCGAAGGATACTGCACCGTATTGCCTTTCTCCGCCGCCGCTTCCCGATCCGCCTGCCCAGTGCCCATGAGGGCGGGGTCTTGACGCGTTTCCACCATTTTCTGCTCTTCATGATCCCCGGGCATAATGATGCCGCGCCGATCCGGCTCGATACTAATTTCAACACGGCTTAACGTTGCCGTAATCGTGTCGTTCAGGCTGTCGAGCATCTCGCTAAACATCCCGAACGCCTCGGTCTTATATTCATTGAGCGGATCACGCTGCCCGAATGCCCGTAAATTAATCCCTTGGCGTAAATGATCGAGGTTCAGCAAATGATCTTTCCAATGCTGATCCAACATCTGAAGAACAATCCCTTTCTCCATCCGCCGCCAAAGATCAGGGCCGGTATTCGCTGCTTTCTCCGCCGCATGGCGATCGGCGGCATCAATAATCCGCTCAATCAACTCATCATCCGCAATCCCTTCTTCCTTCGCCCAATCCTCAATCGGTAAATCAAGGTCAAGCAAGCGCAACACTTCGGTATCCAACGCCTCAACATCCCATTGATCAGGGTAAGAACCGCTAGGGATTGTCGCGCCTACACTATCCTCAATCACACTATGGCGCATGTCCTTAACGACATCGGCGATATCCTCGACCTCCATAATCTCGCGGCGTTGCTCGTAAATCACCTTACGTTGGTCATTCATGACATCATCGAATTTCAGAAGGTTCTTACGCACTTCAAAATGCATGCCCTCAACCTTACCCTGCGCACGCTCCAGCAACTTGGAAATCAGCGGATGTTCGAGCGCCTCGCCTTCCTCCAAACCAATCTTGGAGTTGTTGAGCAATGCCTCCAAACGATCCCCCGCAAAAATCCGCATCAAATCATCTTCGACCGAGAGGAAGAATATCGACGCCCCCGGATCACCCTGCCGCCCTGAGCGTCCACGAAGCTGGTTATCAATCCGCCGCGATTCATGGCGTTCTGTCCCGATGATATAAAGCCCGCCCGCATCCTTAACGGCCTCTTTATCCGCCGCAATCTCGGCCTCGATCTTCGCAATGGCCTTTTTGGTCGGCTTATCGCCTAACTCATCCTCAACCCGCATCTCGAGGTTGCCCCCAAGCTTAATATCCGTACCACGACCCGCCATGTTTGTGGCAATCGTTACCGCACCCGGGCGACCGGCTTGCGCAACGATATAGGCCTCGCGCTCATGCTGCTTGGCGTTCAAAACCTCATGCTTGATCTTTTCCTTCTTCAGCCGCGCCGCCAGCGCCTCGGATTTATCAATCGAAACCGTCCCGACCAAACATGGCTGCCCGCGCTCCTGACAATCCTTAATCAACGCCACAATCGCGTTCTCTTTATCCGCCAAGGATTTATAAATCTGATCCTGATGATCCAATCGCGCAACGGGCGTATGCGTAGGGATAGACACAACCCCAAGCTTATAAATCTCGTTAAACTCGGAAGCCTCGGTCAGTGCAGTCCCCGTCATCCCCGCCAATTTCGGATATAGGCGGAAATAATTCTGGAACGTAATGCTCGCCAGCGTCTGATTCTCATTTTGGATCGGCACGCCTTCCTTGGCCTCAATCGCCTGATGCAATCCCTCGGACAGTCGCCGCCCGTCCATCATCCGCCCCGTAAATTCATCAATCAGGATAATACGCCCATTTTGGATGATATAATCTTTCTCCGCCGCAAAGAGCTTATGCGCCTTCAATGCCTGATTCACATGATGCACCAGCGCGATGTTCTGAATATCGAACATGGTCGCGCCATCCTCGATCAATCCGGCCTCACGCAGCAATTCTTCAGCCGCTTCCGTCCCCTCGTCATTGAGCGTAATGCTCTTATGCTTTTCCTCAAGCTCATAATGCTCGGGCTTAAGCTTTGGAATAATCTTATCCACCGCCGGATAAAGCGAGATATCCGAATCCGAAGGACCGGAGATAATAAGCGGCGTCCGCGCCTCATCAATCAAAATCGAATCAACCTCGTCAATCAGGGCAAAGTTAAAGTCCCGCTGCACCATCTCGCCAAGGCTGAACTTCATATTATCGCGTAAATAATCAAACCCAAATTCGTTATTCGTCCCATACGTCACATCGGCGGCATAGGCCGCGCGGCGCTCATCCTCACCCATATTATTGGTAATGCAGCCAATCGTAAGGCCAAGGAATTTATGTATTGCCCCCATCCATTCCGAATCCCGCTCCGCCAAGTAATCATTGACCGTAACAACATGCACACCCTTACCGGATATCGCATTGAGATAAGTCGGCAAAACAGCCACAAGCGTCTTTCCCTCACCCGTCTTCATCTCCGAAATCCGCCCTTGGTGCAGGGCAATCCCGCCAATCAGTTGCACATCATAAGGCCGCATCCCAAGCGCCCGCTTCGCCGCCTCCCGCACAACGGCAAAGGCTTCATGGAGCAAATCATCCTCGGTTTCACCCGCCGCCAAACGCCCGCGAAACACATCCGTCTGCCCGCGCAGCTCATCATCGCTCATCGCTTCATAAGTCGGCTCAAGCGCGTTAATCGGCTCGACCTCCTTATTGATTTTTTTCAAAACGCGGTCATTTGATGAACCAAAGATTTTCGTCGCTAACTGCAACACCATAAAACACTCCAAAAACTATATATCCGAATTGGTATAAGCCGCCGTTATCACAAGGTCAACCAAAGCCCGTGCATAAGAGAAAATAGGCAGTTGAAATCCCGTTAATCCCGCTCTAATGTCATCATATTCAAAATTAACATTAAGAATGGAATTCAAGATGAAAGTGAATACACAAAGCGGAAATGCACTGATTATAGTATTGGTAGGAATTATTGTGATCGCGGTTGGCGCACTGGCTTATTTCTCCGGCAAGTTAAATGCAGGAAAAGCCGAAACAACAAGCGTAGAAGAAGCAATCCAAAGCGCACAAAGCCCAACCTCTGAAGAGGCTGCGGTTCCCGCCGAACCTGAAATCGTAATCGAGCCCGGTAATCCGGTCGTTGCGAAGGTTAATGGGCAAGAGCTAACGCGTGTTGACGTGTTCAACTTTATCCAGACCCTTCCCCCGCAAACGCGCCAACAACCGGTGGCGCAGCTTTTCCCCTTCGCATTGGAGCAGGTTGTAAACTCTGTCATCGTCGCGGAAAAGGTTAAGAATGTAAATCTCGACAAAGACCCGAAGGTTAAGGAACAGCTTGCGGCAGCAAAGGCACAAATCGTCCGCACAGTTTTCCTTCAAAACGAAGTCGAAAAAGGCCTGACGGAAGAACGCCTACAAGAAGCGTATAAAGTTTTCGCCGATAATCAGCCCGAGGTCGAAGAAGCCAAAGCGATGCATATCCTTGTCAAAGAAGAGGCCTTGGCCAAAGATTTGATCAAACAAATCAAAGATGGCGGCGATTTCGCGGAGCTTGCGAAAGAGCACTCCACAGATGGAACAGCCGAAAATGGCGGCGACCTTGGTTATTTCGCGAAAAACGAAGTCGTGCCCGAGTTTGCGGAGGCTACTTTTGCCCTTGAGGCAGGCGCAGTAACAGACAAGCCCGTTAAATCTCAATTCGGCTATCACGTGATTAAGCTCGAAGAAAAACGCCAACGTCCCGTACCGACATTGGAGCAATCAAAAGCATTCCTCGAAGGGCAACTCCGCCGCGCTTTGCTGGATAAAATCGTAACCGATTGGCGCGCCGAAACAAAAATCGAGCGTTTCGATATCAACGGCAAAACACCCGAAGCTCCGGTTGAAGAAGAAACCGAAGAAGACGAAGAAGGCGAAGAAGGCGAATAAGCTATAACGCATCCCCGCTTCGGCGGGGATCTTTTTAGGTGGTGTAGAAAATGTCCTGCTCAATCGCCCTTAACGAACCTAAACCCGAAGCGCCGAAGCTTCCCATCGTGCTCGTGGCAGCCGCCGCAATCATCAATGATAAATCCCAAATCCTGCTTGCTAAGCGCCCCGAAGGGAAATCCATGGCCGGCCTATGGGAATTTCCGGGCGGCAAGGTAGAGGAGGGCGAAACCCCCGAATTCGCCCTGATGCGCGAACTTGAAGAAGAACTCGGCATCGAATCCCGCCCCACCTGCTACCACCCCATCGCCTTCGCTTCGCATAGCTACGATAATTTTCACCTCCTCATGCCGCTCTTTGCCCTGCGCATGTGGAAAGGGGATATCACCGCCAAAGAACATCAAGCATTAGAATGGGTTCACCCCCTAAAAATGTACGACTACCCCATGCCCGAGGCGGATATTCCATTGGTGGCAACCTTACGCGATTTATTGTAATCTCGATGCATGCAGATTAATGCCGAAACCCTCAAACATTTCTACCGCTCCGCCCAAGGGCAGGTTGTGCGCGCCGTGCTGCAATCCCACATCACGGCATTACGGGACAACCCGAAAGGCCGACGGATTTTAGGCTGCGGCTACGCCCTGCCATATTTAGATGATTTCGAGCGTGCCGAGCGCAGTATCGCCGCAATCCCGCAGGAGATCGGCACGCAATATTGGCCAAAAGACGGCAAAAACAAAACCTGCCTCTATGATCACGCCCTCCCATTCGAAACAAATTCTATTGATTGCGTCTTGCTCATCCACGGGCTGGAGCATTCTAAAAACCCGCAAGGCGATCTCGTAGAAATCTACCGTGTTCTCAAATCAACCGGACGGCTCATCATCGTCACCCCCAACCGTAGCGGCCTTTGGGCATGTTTCGATAGCTCCCCCTTAGGGCAAGGCCGCCCCTATAGCCTCGCGCAGCTTCATAAGCTCCTCGATGATACAAAATTCATTCGTGCCCAATCCCGCAAGGCCCTCTTTACACCGCCTCTGCGCGGGCATTGGATAGAAAAAATATCAAGCCTAGCCGAAGGGGCAGGGCGCTTCCTCCCGCTCCCCGCCGGTGTCCACATCGTCGAAGCCAGCAAACAAATCTACGCCCGTCCGCCCCCCCCACGCGGCGCAAAAGCTCCGGCAGTGAGCAAGCCCTTAATCCCGAAAACAGCAATGCCGTTTGAGGGGGAGTAATCCTCTAAACACACCGTCATTGCGAGGAGCGATAGCGACGCGGCAATCCATCTCTTGCGCTATCGGCAAGCGCAGGAGATGGATTGCTTCGCTACGCTCGCAATGACGGTATATAAAAGTTAAAGTTTCTTCGCGCTCATCAAATAATTCACATCCACATCACGCTCTGACAGTGCAAATTTTTGTTTGATCGGGTCGTAAACAAGCCCGTTAATATCCTGCGGCTCTAACCCCGCCGCGCGGGCGTAGCGGGAGAGTTCCGAAGGCTTGATAAATTTCTTCCATGAATGCGTGCCCTTCGGCACCCACCGCAAAATATGCTCCGCCGCAACAATGCCGAGGAGGAATGATTTCGGATTCCGGTTCAGGGTCGAAAAAATCGCCACCCCCTCCGGCCTCACCTTCTGCGCAATCTCCGCAACAAAGGCGGGCGGTTCCGTAACATGCTCTATAATCTCCAAGGCCAGTACAACGTCATAGGTAGAGTTAATCTCCTCCACCGCGCCACTAACATACTCAATCTCTAACCCGCTCGCCGCCGCATGCGCCCGCGCCACCGCAATCGCATTCTCATCCGCATCAACGCCTGTAACCTCCGCGCCCATCCGCGCCAGCGCTTCACACACCAACCCGCCGCCGCAACCAACATCCAAAATGCGTAAGCCGCGCAAAGCATCCAACGCCTCATAATCCCGCCCGAACGCCTCGCAAATCTGCCGCTTTATATACGACATCCGCACAGGGTTAAGCCGATGGAGCGGCGCAAACGGCCCGTCTTCATCCCACCAATGGGAAGAATCTTTCGAAAATTGTTGAATTTCGGATCGATCAACGCTAGAAACCATAACTTCTATTTAAATGTCATCCCGAGCGAAGTCGAGGGATCTTTTCATTTATTTAAACGTGAAGATTCCTCCGCTCGCTACGCTCGGTCGGAATGACAAAAAGGAAAGCAAGTATGGCATTAATAGTAGCAAAATTTGGTGGAACTTCCGTCGCAGACGTGGAACGCATTGAGCGCGCCGCCGCAAAGGTCGCGCGCGAGGTCGAGGCAGGGAACAAAGTCGTCGTTGTCGTCTCCGCCATGTCCGGCGTAACGAACCAACTCGTCGGCTACTGCACCGATATCAACAAACTCCACGATACTCGCGAATATGACGTTGTTGTCTCAAGTGGTGAACAAGTCACATCCGGCCTCATGGCAATGGCACTGCAAAAGCTCGGCGTGCCTGCACGCTCTTGGCTTGGCTGGCAAATTCCGTTCAAAACCAACGATGTCCACGGCAAAGCTCGCATCGAGGAAATCGATTGCGCGAACTTGCACGAACGCCTCAATGACGGCGAAGTCTGCGTTGTGCCAGGTTTCCAAGGGGTCACAGAGGCAAACCGCATCACCACACTCGGTCGCGGCGGTTCCGACACCTCCGCCGTCGCGCTTGCCGCCGCCCTTGGCGCGGATCGTTGCGATATCTACACCGATGTTGATGGCGTTTACACAACCGACCCCCGCGTCGTACCTAATGCGAAAAAGCTAAAGCAGGTTTCCTTCGAGGAAATGATGGAACTCGCCTCCTTGGGTGCAAAAGTCCTGCAAACCCGCTCCGTCGAGATTGCAATGAAGCAGGGCGTAGCCCTACAAGTCCTATCAAGCTTTGAAGAAACAATCGGCAGCGATCTGCCCGGAACCCTAGTCGTAAATGAGGAAAAAATCATGGAACAAGAATTAGTCAGCGGTATAGCCTTCACCCGTGACGAAGCCAAAGTCACACTTCTGCGCGTCCCCGATGTACCGGGCGTCGCGGCAAAAGTCTTCAGCCCATTGGCCGAAGCCGCCATCAATATCGACATGATCGTCCAAAACGTTGCGGCAGACGGCAAAACAACCGACATCACCTTCACAATCGCCCGTGGCGACTTGCCAAAAGCATTAGAAGTCATCGACCAAGCAGGGCTGGAATACGGTGAACGCCTCACCGCCGACAATGTTGCCAAAGTCTCCGTCGTCGGAATCGGCATGAAATCGCACTCCGGTGTCGCGGACAAAATGTTCAAAACCTTGGCGGAAAAGGGGATCAACATCCAAGTCATCTCTACCTCGGAAATCAAAATCAGCATCCTGATCGAAGAAGACTACGTAGAACTAGCCGTCCGCGCCCTCCATGCTGCTTACGGTTTAGAAGAGGAGTAGCCTCTCACAAGACTGTCATCCCGAGTGGAGAGGCGTAGCCTCGTAGTCGAGGGATCTGACCCACTTGCCCCGGATCCCTCCAAGCGCTTCGCTTAGTCGGGATGACAATTATACAATTCCCCGCGTCCTCCGCGCCTCTGCGGTTTAAATAATTTGGCATATCCACCATAATCCGCTATCCTCCCGCCATGGCACAGACAAGCAAAGACGACGCGCATAACGGCTTCGCAACGGACATGGCCGTGGGCGAGATCCTGCGCCGCACGCGCGAACATTACGGACAATCCCCCGATGACGTCGAACGCAACCTGCGCATCCGCGCCGAACAAGTCAAAGCCATCGAAGAAAACGACATCGAAAAACTCCCCGCCAAGGTCTACGCCATCGGCTTCGTCCGCTCCTATTCCGAATATCTCGGCCTTGATGGCGCTAAAATGGTCGAGCTATTCAAATACCAAACCGCCAGCGCCACAAAAGACCCGGTCCTAAGATTCCCCACCGCATCAAGAGACGGTAAAGCCCCACCAATCTGGATTATCGTAATTTGTCTGATCTTGCTCATAGCCGCAGGCGGCTACGTCGCCACGCAAAACCAAGAACAACGCGAGGTCGTTGAATCCGTCCCCGAAGTCCCCACCGCGCTAAAATCTGCCACGATCGAAGCCAAACAAGAAGAAGCAAAACTCGCCGAAAAACCCCTAGGACCACCCGCGCCAGAGGCCGTCCCCGCCAAACCCGTGCAAAAGGGTATCATCCTAAAAATGAAGCAAAATAGCTGGGTCGAAATCCGCGATGCGAATAACCGCGTCCTTATCTCCCGCGTGCTAAAGGCTGGCGATCAATATTTCGTCCCCGATAACGCGAACCTCACAATGTCCTTGGGCAATGCAGGCGGCGTAGATGTCTCCGTCGATGGCATCGCGCTCGCCCCCTTGGGTGCTCCGGCGCAGGTCGTGCGCAAAGTCCCCTTAAGCGGAAAAAGCCTCAAATCGCGTTTCGGACTTGATCAAACCGCGCAATAACGGCATACCTTATCGCTATGTCAGGTTTTCAGGAAAAATTAGGGAGCATTAAATCCCGCCACGAAGAGCTCGCCGCATTGATGTCCCAAGGCGGGCTAGACGGTGATGCCTTCACAAAACTCTCCATGGAATATGCGGAGCTTTCGCCCGTTGTGGAGGCCATTGATGAGCATCAAGAGGCCGTTGCCGAAAAAGCCGACCTCACCGAAATGCTCGAAGACCCGGAAATGAAAGACATCGCCGCCGAGGAACTCCGCGCCATCGACGCCAAACTCCCGACCCTAGAACACCAAATCAAAATGGCCCTTATCCCAAAGGACGAAGACGACGCCAAAAACGCCATCTTAGAAATCCGCGCCGGAACAGGCGGGGATGAGGCTGCACTCTTCGCCGCTGACCTTTTCGGCATGTACCGCGCCTATGCCGGCACGCAAGGCTGGAAATTCGAAGTGGTCGAGGCAAGCGAGAGCGATATCGGCGGCTATAAAGAAATTATCTGCGAGATTACAGGGCGTAACGTGTTCTCTCGCCTCAAATACGAATCCGGCACACACCGCGTCCAACGTGTCCCCAAAACCGAATCCCAAGGGCGCATCCACACCTCCGCCGCCACCGTCGCCGTTTTGCCAGAGGCCGAAGAAGCCGAAGTAGACGTGCAGGACAAAGACCTCCGAATCGATACCTATCGCTCCCAAGGAGCAGGAGGGCAGCACGTCAACACCACCGATTCCGCCGTCCGCATCACCCACATCCCAACGGGCGTAGTCGTCGAGATGCAAGAAGAGCGCAGCCAGCATAAAAACAAAGCCAAAGCGATGAAAATCCTCTCCACCCGTATCTATGATATGCAGCGTCAAAAATTGCACGATGAACGCGCCGAAGACCGTAAATCCCAAGTTGGATCGGGCGATCGCTCTGAACGCATCCGCACCTATAACTACCCCCAAGGCCGCGTAACGGATCACCGCATCAACCTAACCATGCACCGCCTGGACGAAATCATCGGCGGGACAGAGCTTAATGAAATGATCGAAGCCCTAATCGCCGAAGACCACGCCGCTGCATTGGCGGATATGGGGTGAAGTGAACAAGCTATAATCGTCATTACACGGCTTGTCCGTGTAATCCACTAAACGGCAAGAATGGATTGCACGCATGAAGCGTGCAATGACGGTCTTAAAAAACTTCGTGAAACTCTGTGTTCTTTGTGTCTTGGTGGTGAAATGAAAACAATCTCAAACATATACAAAAACCTCTGCCAACATATGAGCGACCTAGAAGCCCGCCTAATCCTAAAGGAACGCGCGCAAATTCAATGGTCAGACATCATCGCCACCCCAAACCGCGAAATCGAAGACACCCAAATCCTCACTGATCTCGCCATTTTCAAATCCGGCAAGCCCCTCTCCCGTATCTACGGAAAACGCGAATTTTGGGGGCTGGAATTCAAAGTTACCGAACACACGCTAGACCCACGCCCCGATTCCGAAACCCTGATCGAGGCCGTCCTAAATCGATGCAAAACACGTACACCCCAAACTATTCTTGATCTGGGCACGGGAACGGGCTGCCTCCTCCTCGCGCTCCTCTCCGAATTTCCGGAGGCGCGGGGGCAGGGGGTGGATATCTCTGGGGATGCTTTGTGCATCGCACGGGAAAACGCAAAATCATTAGGTTTGGATAATCGCGCCGAATTCATCCAAAGCAATTGGACGGAATCAGTCGAATCAAAATTCGACCTCGTCATCTCGAATCCCCCTTATATAGAATCAAATGTGATCCCGAACCTCGATAAAAACGTCAAAAACCATGACCCGATGGGCGCATTGGATGGCGGCAATGACGGATTGGACGCATATCGCACAATTTTTTCCGGGCTTGATTCCATTTTAAAACCGGAAGGATTCGCAATATTCGAAATCGGATTCGACCAAGCCGAAACCGTCCCGCGACTCAGCAAAGATTATGGCCTCACCCCCAACGGGCTATATCATGATTTAGCAGGGAATCCGCGGGCTGTGGATATCTTTATTGATGAAAAAGCTGCGCGGAAGTGGGGATAAAAGATTTTTTTTCTTCCCCTCCCGTTGATTAAAAAACGGCCTTCGCGATACAGTCATTTCATCAGCAAGCGAATAGGCAAATGCAAAACGAAGGAACGGTTAAACGCTGTTTCTCGGATAATACCATATTGCATTATGACGTTTGACGAGGGGTAGTAATAAACACGTGAATCATGTAAGGTGTACGTGTACGTCTTTTAAAGGAATAGAGGAAAAAGGTTTAGGTTTATGAAACACGGAAACACAAATAGAAGGCACAGATCACGCGGCAATCAACAACGTCGTGGCGGCAACCAACGCATGCAGGTCTTCGACAGTAACGGGCCGGATGTACGTATCCGCGGCACGGCAAACCAGGTTGCGGAAAAATACATCGCGCTCGCAAAAGACGCGTCTTCCAGCGGTGACATCGTCCTCGCCGAGAGCTACCTACAACATGCCGAGCATTACCAACGCGTCATCAACGCATGGAATATTCCGGATGAAAAAGTAAGCTCCGATCAACCAAAAGAACAAAACAAAGAAGAGCAAAACGCCTCTGGCAATGATAAAGCGAACAATAAAAAAGAAGAAGATTTATCCTTGCCCGCCAGCATCTTGGGCGGCGATGTTGAGGTAAAACCTCAAGAGGCGGCCGAGCTAACGGCATAAACACGTACACACGTACATTTAAAGTATAAAAAGGTGGCCTTCGCCGCCTTTTTTGTTTGCCCCTTAATCCGCTCCTTAAAGCGTCATCCCTGCGAAAGCAGGGATCTGTTGCAGGGAGAAACTGGTCTTCGGTTCGCGCCGTAATAGCGATAAAACAAACTTAACCAAAATCAATTTGACCAAGGCACGACTCGTATTAGTATAACCACATGGACTTTGAACGCTTCACCGAAAAATCAAAATCAATGCTGCAGGCGGCGCAAACCCTCGCGATGCGCTCTGATCACCAATCGCTTGAGCCTGAGCATCTCCTTAAAACCATCCTTGATGACGAAGATGCGGTTGTCCCAAAACTCATCCGCGCCGCAAATGGTGATGTTGACCGCCTCAAACGCGACACCGCCGCCGCTCTCGCACAACTCCCGAGCGTCACAGGCGGCGGTAGCGGCCTTCGTATTTCAAGTGATCTCGCAAAAATCATCGATAACGCATTGAATTTAGCCGAAAAATCAGGTGACAAATTCATAACGGTTGAGCGTATATTCCAAGCCATGATCATGGCCAAAAAATCCGACATCGCCGGCACGATCGAGGCCGCAGGACTAAACGACGCCACCATAAACCAATCCATCAACGACATGCGCAAAGGACGTACAGCCGACAGCGCCAACGCCGAAGACCAATTCGAAGCCCTTAATAAATACGCCCACGACATGACCGAGGCCGCGCGGGACGGAAAAATGGACCCCATCATCGGGCGCGACGAAGAAATAAGACGTACAGTCCAAGTCCTCTCCCGCCGCACCAAAAACAACCCCGTCCTCATCGGTGAACCGGGGGTCGGAAAAACCGCAATTATCGAAGGGCTCGCGCAACGTATCGTCAATGGCGATGTCCCCGAAAGTCTTAAAGATAAACGCCTCATGTCCCTCGACCTCGGCGCGCTTCTGGCCGGTGCAAAATTCCGTGGTGAGTTTGAAGAGCGCCTCAAAGCCGTACTGGACGAGGTCAAAGCCGCCAACGGCGAAATCGTCCTTTTCCTCGACGAACTCCACACCCTCGTCGGCGCGGGAAAGGCCGAGGGCTCAATGGACGCCGGAAATATGCTAAAACCCGCTCTGGCACGGGGCGAGCTGCACATGGTCGGCGCAACCACCCTCGAAGAATACCGCAAACATATCGAAAAAGACGCCGCCCTAGCACGTCGTTTCCAACCCGTCTTTACGGCTGAACCAACGGTTGAAGATACGATATCTATCCTACGGGGATTAAAGGAAAAATACGAACTCCACCACGGTGTACGCATCACCGATAACGCCATCGTCAGCGCGGCAACCTTATCCAACCGTTACATCACCGACCGCTTCCTCCCCGATAAGGCCATCGACCTCATCGACGAAGCCGCAAGCCGCATCCGCATGCAAGTCGATTCAAAACCCGAAGCCGTGGATGAGCTTGATCGCCGCATCGTCCAACTCAAAATCGAACGCGAAGCGCTGAAAAAAGAAAAGGACAAAGCCTCCAAAGAACGCCTCAAAGCGTTGGAGGAAGAGCTAAACACCCTCGAATCAAAATCCGCCGACCTCACCGCGCAATGGAACGTTGAAAAGGAAAAACTCAACGCCGGACAAAAATACACCGAAGAACTAGACCGCGCCCGCATCGCCCTTGAACAAGCCGAGCGCGAGGGCAATTGGAGCAAGGCATCGGAACTAAAATACGGCGCAATCCCCGAACTGGAAGAAAAAATCGCCAACGCGGCCGAGCATGACACCACGCCCGAAGCCGCATCCAGCCTCATCAACGAAGAAGTCACAGAAAACGATATCGCGGGCGTGGTCAGCAAATGGACCGGCATTCCGGTCGATAAAATGCTCGCCGGTGAACGCGAAAAACTCCTCGAGATGGAAGCACGCCTCGCCAAACGCGTGGTTGGGCAGGACGAAGCCGTCACCGCCGTCTCCAACGCCATCCGCCGCGCGCGGGCAGGGCTGCAAGATCCAAATCGCCCCATGGGCTCCTTCCTCTTCCTCGGACCGACAGGCGTCGGAAAAACCGAGCTAACCAAGGCGCTCGCCGAATTCCTCTTTGATGATGACACCGCAATCCTGCGCATGGACATGTCCGAATATATGGAGAAACATTCCGTCGCCCGCCTCATCGGCGCGCCGCCGGGCTATGTCGGGTATGAGGAAGGTGGCGCATTAACCGAATCCGTCCGCCGCCGCCCCTACCAGGTTGTCCTGTTTGATGAGGTCGAAAAGGCGCACCCCGATGTCTTCAATATCTTGCTCCAAGTCCTCGATGACGGCCGTCTCACGGACGGGCAGGGACGTACGGTTGATTTCTCCAACACGCTCCTCATCCTCACATCAAACCTAGGCGCGGAGCATTTGGTCAACCAAGAAGACGGCGCGGATATCGAAGCCGTACGCCCCGCCGTGATGGAGGCCGTACGTGCTGCCTTCCGCCCCGAATTCCTCAATCGCTTGGATGAAATCTTACTGTTCAAACGCCTAGACCGCAGCCTGATGACCAGCATTGTGGATATCCAGCTACGCTATCTGCATGACCTCCTCGCCGATCGCCGCATCACGCTCGACATCACCGATGCCGCCAAAACATGGCTCGCCGATCAAGGATACGACCCCGCCTACGGCGCGCGCCCCCTCAAACGCGTCATCCAAACGCATCTGCAAAACAAGCTGGCAGAGATGATTTTGCAAGGAGAAATAAGCGATGCAGGCACTGTACGTGTCGATATAAAAGGCGACGCACTCACCTTTAAAGCCACATAGACTTATACCTGCATTTCGGCTATCATTATGGGGTTAACATCTGATTCTCTTACCTGAGAGCTTTTTCATGCGCATTTATTCGTTACTCATCGCCACCATTTTTCTAACCTCCTGTGCCTACACCATCGACACGGCGCAGCAAGAGATCGAAGTACAAACCCCCGGCGCGCGCAATGCCGTATGCTATACATACATCGATGACGTACGCTACCGCATCCATCCACCGCAAAAAATCGTGATTACGAAATCCCATAAGGATCTAGAGCTAGACTGCCTAGCCCCTGGAAATCGCCGTAACAAAGTCTTTATCGAGCCGAAAATCTCCGACGCCGGAAAGGCTAATATTTTAACGGCCGGCGCGGGCGCATTTTGGGATTTTGCTTCGAAATCTTTGTATGAATATCCTGAAATTATCTATGTCGATTTCACACATACACCCGTGCAGCCAATGCCGCTTCCCGCGCAAAACGAGCTTGATATCCGCCCACCCGAAGATTACCCGCTCGAACAATTCAGCCCCGGCAGCCCGCGCCTGAACGAAGACAGCTACGAACCCTATGAAATCCGCCTACGGGAAAGAGCAGGGCAGAGCGAAGAGGTTGGCGCCGCACCCATCGGTGATTACCAAACCCTGTTCGGGGAAGGTGACGAGGGTGGTAAAGGTGAGTTGCAAGACGCGGAAACGAAATAGCCTATAGGCGCTTTATAGCCGTAATGCCATCATACGCCGCCGCAACCTCGCGCAACGGCTCAATCAAAACCTGCATATGCCGCGCCGTCGCGTTGAGTAGGTTCTGCTCATCAACCATGATGCCGACATGCCCCTCAAAAAACACAAAATCCCCGCGCTGCGGTGTTTTGACCTCCGTGCCAATAGCTGAAACCTGATCTTTCGTATCCCTCGGCACATCAATGCCCGCCGCCATGCACGAAAGCTGCACCAGCGCCGAACAATCCAGCCCCAAAGACGTACGCCCGCCCCACAAATACGGCGCACCGATAAATGGCAAAGCATTCGCCACAATATCATCTTGCCGCGCTTCAATCGCTCGTACGTGTCCCATAAACACCCATCCACCCTGCGCGAGCAAGCCATACCCCTCATCCTCCACAATAATATGCAGCCGCGATTGATACGATAAAACCCTAAGCGGCGCAGATTTAAAATCCGTCTCCGCAAAGGCAAATGTGCGTAGAGCGCTCACAACATGCGTCGCCTCCACAATTTCATCATCAAACGCCCCGCGCGGTACAAACCCCTCATACCCGTCATGCGCCGCCCGAACGCGTGCCCACTCGCCCGCATCCTCAATCACCTCAACAATTTCCCCGAAGAGCAGCTCATTACTCGCCTCCGCCGCCGCATCGGGCGTATCGCTCATAATCACGGAATCGGCCAGAACCTGAAGCTGCTCACCCATAACGCGCCTCAATCAACGACAGCAGCGCCCGCAAACTCATCTCGCTCCCACCCTTGGATCGTCCCGCCTTGCCATTGCTCTCCCACGCAAATAAATCCAAATGCACCCAATTCGGTGAACCTTCCAAGAATTTTTGCAAAAACAGCGCACTATAAATCAAATCCCCAGGCAGCCCCGCACTATTCACCACATCCGCAATCGGCGATTTTATATGCCGCTCATAATCATCCCAAAGCGGCATCTGCCATAACGGGTCTTGCGCCGCCATGGATCGCGCCTGCAAATCCGCGCCGATCGCGTCATCATTACAAAACATCGCCGGAATATCTTGCCCGAGCGCCGCCCGCGCCGATCCGGTTAATGTCGCAAAATCAATAATCAAATCCGGCTTCTCTTCCGATCCAAGCGTAAGCGCATCCGCTAAAATTAAACGCCCCTCGGCATCCGTATTTGTATTCTCAACCGTCAAACCCTTGCGCGAACGAATAACATCCCCCGGCCTAAACGCCGCCCCGCCAACGGCATTCTCAACACACGGCACCAAAACCCGCAATCGCACAGGGATTTTAAGCGCCATAACAAGCGAGGCAAACGCCAACGCATGCGCCGCCCCGCCCATATCCTTCTTCATAAGGCGCATATATTGCGACGGCTTAAGATCCAGCCCACCCGTATCAAACACAACCCCCTTACCAACAAGCGTTAGCATAGGGTCTTTGGCTTTCCCCCATGTTAAATCAAGCAATCGCGGCGCCCGCGGGCTAGCCTTTCCAACCGTATGAATAAGCGGAAAATCTTTCTCCAGCTTCGCGCCCTTAATCACCCGAATCTTCGCCTTATGCGCATCGGCCAAATCCTTCGCCGCTGCCTCCATCTCATCCGGCCCTAAATCATTCGCCGGAATATTAATCAAATCCCGCACCAATGTAACCGCTTCTAAATACGCCTTAACCCGCTTCTTATCGACATCCTTATGCCAGAGCAGGGGTAGAGCAGCCTGATCCACGCTCTTATACCGATCAAACGCATAATGCGCCAATCCCCAGCCAATAAACGCCGCCTCCGCATCTTTGGCCTTAAGGCCTTTAATCTCGAACGAGGTCTTTTTCAAAAATGCCGCAGAAAAATTTGCGCGAATCCCATCAACCCCCGCCGCTAAATCCTCCGCGTGGAGCGGGTCACTGATGCGTACAAAAACTTTTGATACCGCGCCCCGCGCATCCCGAATCACACAAATCCGCGCGCCTGAGGCACTAAACCCTTGCTCCGCAACCTGCGCCGCTACCGCATCCTTTTGCTTGGATGCCCAATCCCCAAGCCCATTCTTCGCAATAAGTGTAACCGCAATATGCCGCGCCTTCGGCTTCGCAATAAAATTTTTCAACAACTTCGACATAGATAACCCCTTCGTTTCCCTAGCAAAACGCGATTAAAGAACTTTTTCAACCCTTCTTCTCAAATCGTATACAGCATTCTCCTAGACAAGCCCAAAGCGATGTATTAAGACGTTACTTGTCTTTTTTAAGATAAGCAAAAGACAAGGACACGTGGCCACCGCCAAAGGCGGTTAATAAAAGACGAGGCCACGTGGACGAACAAAGTAAGGACACGTGGCCGAGTGGCTGAAGGCGCTCCCCTGCTAAGGGAGTATAGGGTTAATAGCTCTATCGAGAGGTAACCACCTCCGCTTCTTCTAACTCACTGAAACCACTTAATTGTTTGGGTCATGCTCGACCTGCTGTTTCAAACACACCCCCGAATAGAACCAATTTTGTCACACTATAGTCACAAGGAAGGTTCGAAATGCCATCAATCAGAAAAAGAAATAGTAAGTTCCAAGTTCAGATACGCAGGTCTGGTTCTCAGACAATGAGCAGGACATTCACCCATAAAAGAGACGCATTAGAATGGGCACGTGAAATGGAACTAAAGGCTGACCGAAGAGGCATGCCGCAAAATCATAAAGTCTTAGAGCAGATGACCCTTGAGGAGCTACTCAAAAAATACCGCGACACCGTCATTGTTCAAAAGAAGGGAAAAAAGAATGAGAGCGTCATATTGAACGCTTTTATAAGAAATTCCATATGTAAGAAGTCTCTTGCCGAAATCACCAGCGAAGATTTTGAGAAGTATCGGCGAGTACGCTTGAAATCTGTTCTTGGCTCAACGGTCAATCGGGAATTTCACATTATACAGCACGCCTATAACGTAGCTATAAACGTATGGGAACTGCCCATTCCAAAGAATCCACTAGCATCGATAGCCAACTCACCTGAACCTAGTCCTAGAGCGCGAAGGTTAAGTGAAGCGGAAAGGAAACGCCTAATCGCTCATGCTGGCACGGTCAAAAATCCCTATATCGCGCTTATTATTAAGTTCGCACTAGGTAGCGTACTCATAAAT
>JBOEFZ010000068.1:0-9708 GCA_050633165.1 Alphaproteobacteria bacterium
ATGAATGATCGGGAGCTTTATGCCTTTGCGATGGCCGGTGGTAAGGCCGCGTTTAAGGATAATTGCGCGACATGTCACGGTAGCGGCGCGGAAGGCGGGGTGGGGTATCCTAATTTGAATGATGATGACTGGATCTGGGGCGGGCGGATTGATGATATTCATCAAACGTTGCAGCATGGTATTCGCGTTGAAGGTGATTATGATACGCGGATTTCAGCGATGCCGGCCTTTGGTGTTGATGATCTTTTGACCTCTAAAGAGATTAAGGCGGTGACGCATTACGTGATGACGTTATCGGGCGGTAAGGCCAAGGGTGATGCGGCGCAAGGAGCGGTGATTTTTGCCGAGCAATGTGCGTCTTGTCATGGTGATAATGGTCAAGGCTTGCAAGAGATGGGGGCGCCGAACTTGGCGGATAAAATCTGGCTTTATGGCGGCGATTCTCATAGCATTTACGAGACTATTTATAATGCGCGGGCGGGTATGATGCCGGCGTGGAAGGATCGTCTTGATGAAAATACTATTCGTCAGCTTAGCGTTTATATCCATCAGCTTGGTGGTGGAGATTAGCTATTATGCGCTTCGTTGCGAGTACCCGAAGGGCATAAACTTCGCGAAGCAATCCAGTCCGATACTTACCGGTAACTTCCGGATTGGATTGCCGCGTCGCGATGCTCCGCGCAATGACGATTTTAAAAGGAAATAAGCCACAATGTTTCAGTATTTCGCAAAGCAGGAGCGGATTTATCCTAAACGTGTTTGGGGTAGATTTCGGAAGTTGAAGTGGGTCGCGATGATTGTGACGCTGGGTATTTATTACCTTGTGCCTTTCTTGCGGTTTGATCGTGGGCCGAATGCGCCGGATCAGGCGGTGTTGATTGATCTTCCTGCGCGGCGTGCTTATTGGCTTTGGATCGAGATATGGCCGCAGGAGGTTTATTACCTGACGGGGATTTTGATTCTAGCGGCGATTGCGTTGTTTTTTGTGACATCGATGTTCGGGCGTGTGTGGTGCGGATATTTGTGTCCGCAGACGGTTTGGACGGATCTGTATGTTTGGGTTGAGCGGGTTTTCCAAGGGGATCGGAATGCGCGGAAGAAATTGCGTGAGGGGCCTTGGACGTTTGATAAGTTTAAGAAAATTGCGGCGACGCATATTGTTTGGTTGATGATTGCGTGGTGTACGGCGGGTTCGTTTGTTTTGTATTTCAATGATGCGCCGAGCTTGGTGCGGAGTTTCTTTGAGTTTGATGTCTCGCCGACTGTGCTCATGTTTATTGGTGGGTTGACGTTTTCGACCTATTTGATGGCGGGTTTTGCGCGGGAGCAGGTTTGTACCTATATGTGTCCGTATGCGCGGTTTCAATCGGCGATGTTTGATAAGGATACGTTGATCATTGGATATGATACGGATCGTGGTGAAGCGGGAACAGGACGCGGGAAGCATAAAAAAGGCACGAGCTGGGACGGGCGCGGGCATTGTGTGGATTGCAGTTTATGTGTGCAGGTTTGCCCGATGGGGATTGATATTCGTGATGGCTTGCAGATGGAGTGTATTGCGTGTGGCCTTTGTGTGGATGCGTGTGACGGGGTGATGGATCGCGTCGGGTTGGAGCATGGTTTGATCCGCTATGATACGCAAAACCATATGCAGGCGGCGGTTAAGGGCGGTGAGGAAAAGTTTAAGTTTTTACGGATGCGCACGGTTTATTATAGCGTTGTGATTGCGCTTGTTGGTGGGGCGATGTTGTATGGTTTGCTTAATCGCGCGCCATTAGAGCTTACGGTTTTGCATGATCGTAATCCGTTATTTGTGCAATTATCGAGTGGCGAAATTCGCAATGGGTATGTGATCAAGATTTTGAATAAAACGTCCGAGGAACGGCATTATGTGCTGTCTGTGGATGGGTTGGAGAATGCTTTTATTGATGTGAAGGCGGCGGGCGGTGTTGGTGCTGGTTCGCTTTACGTTGCGGCGGATAGTGTCGGGACGTATCGTATCAATATTCGTGCGGATGTTGAGCCTGCTGCGCCGCGTGCCATTACGGTGCGTTTGCGCGATGGTGATATTGTTGATGATTATGGAACGGTGTTTATCACGCGGCGGGAAGAGCGATGAGCGAGCAGGATAAAAAATACAGTAACGGGGGCTGGGTTCTTGCGTGTTTCGTTGCTTTTTTTGGTGTTGTCGCGGCGGTGAATGCGGTGTTTGTTTTTAAGGCGCTGGACACGCATAGTGGGGTTGTGACGGATAATCCGTATGAGACGGGTTTGGCGTATAATGATCTTTTGCAAGAGGCCAAGCATCAAGCGGATTTGGATTATGATTTTTCGTATGAAAATGGTGTTATCACTTTGCAACTTCCTGTTTCCAATGCAGAGGTAAAGGGATATTTTTTTCGTAGTGTTAAAGACGGCTATGATTTCGAAGCTGTTTTTGAAATGGCGGCTGCGGGAATTTATACTTTTAAACCTGATTTGCCGTTAAAAGGGTTATGGACGGTGAAAGTAAGCGCGGTATGGGACGACAATCAAAAGATCCAGCAGAAATTCCAGATCTCGAAAGAGATTATGGTTCCTTAGGCTTTGATGCCGGGCGTGCGGGGTATGAGAGCCTTGTTCGTGTTGATGCGGATGGGGTGAAATCTCTCTTCCTTTATGTCGGCGGGGTGTATTGCGCGGCGTGTATTCATAAAATTGAAGGGCTTTTTCGCGGTGATGCGCGTGTGCGTTCGGCGCGCTTGAACTTGTCCGCGAAGCGATTTTCGATTGTTTGGGATGGTGATGCCGATTTTGCGGATGATGTGTTTTCGCGGATTGCGGGGCTTGGCTATGATGTAAAGCCTTATGATGTGGAGGAGGCGCAGAGCGAGAGCGTGGTGGAGGAGAAATTCTTGCTGCTATGCCTTGGGATCGCGGGGTTTGCGATGGGAAATATTATGTTGCTTTCGGTCGGGGTGTGGTCAAGCTCGGCTGAGGTGATGGGGGAGGCGATGCGCGGGTTGATGCATTGGATTTCGGCGGGCATTGCGTTGCCGACGATTGTGTTTGCGGGGCGGCCGTTTTTTCGTTCGGCGATTTCGGCGCTTAAAAACGGGCATAGTAATATGGATGTGCCGATATCGCTGGCGCTGGTTTTGGCGAGTGGGATGAGTTTGTTTGAAACGCTCAATCACGGGGAGCATGTGTATTTTGATTCCGCCGTGATGTTGATGTTCTTTTTGTTGATCGGGCGGTATTTGGATTTTTATGCGCGGAAACATGCGCGTTCGGCGGCGAGTGAGCTTTTGCAAAGTGTCGGCAGTTTTGCGAATGTTTTGGTAGAGGGCAAGTTGCAGCGGATGGCGGTGGCGGATGTTCCGGTGGGTGCGCAAATTGTTGTGGCGGCGGGGGAGCGATTTCCTATGGATGGCGCGGTGGTGCAGGGACGCAGCCGCGTTGATGTTTCCCTGATGAATGGCGAGAGTTTGCCGCAGGATGTTGAGGTGGGCGCGGATGTGTATTCCGGTACATTGAATTTGGAAGCGCCGCTTGTGTTTGAGGTGCGGGCGCGGGCGGAGGATTCCTTTTTGGCGGAGATTGTCCGTCTTATGGAGGTGGCGGAGCAGGGGCAGGCGCATTATGTGCGCATGGCGGATCGTGCGGCGCGGCTTTATACGCCGTTTGTGCATAGCTTTGCCGCGCTTACCTTTGTTGGATGGATGGTGATTGGGGGACTAGCGTGGCAGCCAGCCTTGATGATTGCGATTACGGTTTTGATTATTACGTGCCCATGTGCGCTCGGGCTTGCCGTGCCGGTGGTGCAGGTTTTGGCGAGTGGTTTGTTGATGCGGGCGGGGGTGTTTATTAAATCCGGCGATGCGTTGGAGCGGTTGGCGGCGGTGGATACGATTATTTTTGATAAGACGGGGACGTTGACCAAGGGGGATTTGAGTTTGGTCGGGGCGTATGAGGTAGAGGATTTGCGTCTTGCGGCTTCGCTGGCTGTGCAGAGTGCGCATCCTTTGTCCAAGGCGATTGCGGCGGTTTATGGGGGGGAGTTGCTGCCCGTTTCGGATGTGCGCGAATTGGCGGGGCAGGGGATTGAAGGTGTTTATGAGGGGCGAAAAATTCGACTCGGCAGTCGTGCGTGGTGTGGGGATGATGCGCGTGCGGCGGGGGATGATATTGAATTGTGGTTGGATGATGGCGGGTGCAAGGTTTGTTTTCATTTTCGTGATGTGCTGCGGGATGATGCGGCGGATGTGATTGGTTATTTTCAGGCGGCGGGGATGGAGGTTTTGCTTGTCTCCGGTGATCGGGCGGTGATTGCGGATTCTGTGGCGGCGGAAATTGGTATTGCACGCGTTTTTGCCGAAGCAACGCCGCAGGAGAAATATGATATTTTATCGGAGCTGAAGGTGCAGGGGCACAAGGTTTTGATGGTTGGAGATGGTTTGAATGATGCGCCTGCGCTGGCTGGGGCGTATGTTTCTGTCGCGCCGGGGAGCGGGATTGATGTCTCGCAAAAGGCGGCGGATATTGTGTTTATGGGGGATCAGCTTGCGCCGCTGTGGCGGGTTTATAAGATTGCGCGGCGTAGCCAGAGCCTTGTGAAGCAGAATTTTGCGTTGGCTGTGCTTTATAATATAATCGCCGTGCCGCTGGCGGTGGCGGGGTTTGTGACACCGTTTATTGCGGCGCTGTGTATGTCGGGATCGTCATTGGTGGTGATTTTGAACTCGTTTAGGTTAAGGGTGATGGGACGATGAGTGTTCTTTTATATTTAATACCGATTGCGTTATTGCTCGGTTTCGTCGGGCTATGCGCGTTTATCTGGAGTTTGAAATCGGGGCAATATGATGATCTGGATGGCGCCGCGCACCGGATTTTACTCGATGATGATGAGTGATTTTTTAGGGTGAATGGTAGCGGAGGAGGGACTCGCTGCCCAAAATCATAATCCCTAGTTTCTGCGGATTACACGGCCTGTGTTCAATTGCAGGTCTCCCTAAAAGGTTGCACTTGCTAGAGAATCTGTCAAGAAACTTCGCGATTTAAAGCCCGTACAGCGCGTCTAAATATAGAGGTTAAGTTATACGTAAAATATGTTTTTGTGCACTCCACGCTTCTCTACGCACTCAGGAGAGCATGTTCATTCAACGTACATGTCTTGCACATTAGTTGGTATACCCTAGTTTAATATCACATGCAGACAGCACAGTAGGTCAGCGTTCCAATAAATACAGATATTGAAGGGGAGCACATAGAGCTATGGGGAAAATTCAAAACCCAATTTGTTTAATTGGGAGCTCGTAAATTTGCATCGTTTTTTCAGATCGCTTTGGATGCCTATTATTCTATACGTGCCACTTTTACCCCAAAGCAAGCCATAATTCTTAGTGACCCTTGGCTAAAGCCATAAGACAAAACAACTAAATCTCGCCCTCCAATAGCGCCTTTGTTAGGACATCAATTCTTAGCCAATGCCGCTTATCACGTAGGTTGACTCTTATGCAGGGATATTTTTTATTTTTACTGTTTCTGAGCACAACGGGATAAGACTTTTTACCTATTACAACACGTTTTTTATTAACGGATATATTGATTTTAAACTCTCTCGTTTTCTCTCGTTCTTCATAAAGGTGGTCTTTCAACTTTTTTCTTACTTGTGAGAGCTTTTTACAGCCTTTAACTATCTCTGGTGGCAAGCCGTCTTTTTCTAGCTGTTTCTTAATTGCATCTAAATCGTATTTTTGAAGGTCTTTAGACCAAATACTCTGTGCAATATCTTGCTTCGGATGTTTCGCGGATACATCTTCAATGAGTTGTTTTTGCGTCTTGTCGATATTGTCAGCTTCGACCATTAGTGCAATTATGTCAGGAATTATTTTCGTATATCCCTTAGGGCGCTTTTTATAAACTATGTTTGTTGTCCTGCTGGATACTAGCTTCGCAAGAGCGGGCTTCTCTGCTTCAAAAATTCTAATAGCAGATGCCTGTGCTTCTTTAAGTCTAAACTCTAGTTCAAGTTTAGCCCGGGTTTCTTGTGTTACATTGCTCATGGCTGATAATATCCTATATATATTTTATATATAAAAGATTTGGTACAACTTTTGGAAGCGTTTTATTTAATTAGTTCTTCTACAGGCTTGCCATACTGTTCTGCTGTAACCTTATTAGCCGCTTCAACTGGATTATTGACACCTTGCTCGTATAGCCGAAGAGCCAACTCATCTCTAAATACTTCTGCTTCGTTCATCTTATGTTTTATCTTTGCACTTTTCTGCTTTCTGTCAGCTTCGATTTTGTTGCTGAAATGGCGATGGACTAAGCACGCAATGAGCGCGATCCAAAAAATTGCCGTTATTGTGTCTTTTGTTGCGCCTGCTAATGATGCGGTAGTAACAATAGTAATAAGTGCAGTTATGTATAGTGTGTCTTTCTTGATGTTAGGCATATCAGCTCCCTTGTAATTAAAAGTAAAACAGCCACCAGATTTCTCTGGTAGCTGGGGAGTGATTACTGTCCATCGAACAGCCAGCGTATTTACGCTAGGCGCTATTGTATTCCGCTGCTCCCCAACCATAGGTCGAGAGCAGCATCTTGGTTACGGCTTGATGCTATAGCCGCGATGGAGGGGTAATCAGCCCCAGAGGTTCATAACCAAACCTCAGCTGTAACAGTATGAAATCCTGTGGAGTCCGTCAATCAAGACGACAAAATAGGTTTACCCGTAAAATATGATACGCGTAGCGATAAATAAAACTTGCGCATTTTGTCATAATTAAGTACTAATTCGTACATTCAAAAATAGCGATGAGTAAAATGACGAATTACACGAAGGCGGAGTTTGTAGAGCGAGTTGACTCGGGTGAAGACCACGAGAGCATTCTACTGGACATTGCAAATCAAACAGTAAAAAATCCTGACAATAAAGCACTGCTTCGCTCAGCACTTCAAAATCCTGATAAGCCCATGCATCCGTACGATGCTGAGAAGTTTGGCACACTTTTTCGTGATCTAAAAAAGCGAGCCGTCTTTGTCTCGGATGAGTTGGGCAATAGTCCAGTGTTTGACCGTAAGCCGACAGTCTCGAAGCAAGTGAAGAGTATTTTTGCACAGCGTCATGAGGGACAGACTCACACTGCATCAGTAAGAAGGCCTACACCACAAAGCCCAGCAGAACCGGGACCATATTCGCAAGATGATGATGAGCTTGCTGAATATGCAGACGAACTAAGTGAAATAGATAGAGACATTCAACACTGGCTATCTAATCAAGATCGTGCAAAACGAGGTTCAATTAATTCTTCCGGGTCGAAGTCCAGAAGACAATTTGCTAAGAGTGCCGGTCCTGTAGAGGCAGACGATGTTAGTGTCGAACAACTCCTTGGCTATCTAAGACAATCAGCAGAGAGCATTCTTAATACTCAGGGCGTTGATAGAGATGGGAATGCTTTCACAGGGGGATTAAATGAAGAATTGCCCCTTCGCCCTACTCAAAGAGACTCTCTTGAGGCATTTTGCGAATTCCTTGATAGAGATGACTTATCAGATCAAGAAAAGCTTAGGGGTTTCTTTGAAATTCCAACTGGTGTCGGTAAGACGGCTATCTTCGTAACTTTACTAAGAGACGCGCACAAGGCCGCCCAAAATGACGGTAAAAATTTACGTTCAGCTATCGTGGTTCCTACAATCCAGCTTTTGTGGCAAACGCTCGAAGCGGTTGAAGAATATGCGCCAGAGCTAGCAGAAGAAGTTGGATTATGTGGTGATAACCACAAAGATTTAAGCCAAGCCCTAACCCTTATGACGTATGACTCTTGGATGATCTTGGCGGAGTCAGGTCAGCTTAGCTCTGCAAACACGCATATCCTAATATCCGATGAGGCGCACAGAGGAACGTCCGTCAGAAAGGAAGAGAGTTACTTTCAATCTTTCTCTGGTGTCACTGCAAATATTGGCTTTACTGCGACATCACGCTTTGATGTTTATAAGTCCGCCGAGAACGTTCACAAAAATCTAATCTTTAGCCGATCAATTCCAGAGTCTATTCGACTTGGTGAGCTGTGTGATTACGCACAAACACAATTCTATGTCATTCGTGTATCTCCTCCACGTCTGAATGGTGAGTTCAAAGATGCTGCAGAGCTATCGGGCAGTATGCGCCAAGAATTACGTAGGCAGGCATGGAATAAACGTGCAGAAGCAATCTTTGTTGAAGGCGTTGATATGCACACAGGCGATTTGATTTCGGATAATCAAGCTGGCTTTTTCACCGCAGATACTTACCATGCTGATGATCTGGAAGGGCTCTTGAACAGTAACGAAGTTCTTGCCCAGCGTGCTAAAGAACAAGGTAAAAAAGGCGTAGCAGTAGCTATTCACTCTCGTTTATCAAAAAAGGAACAGGACAGAAGATTAAGAGCCTACACGAGGGGCGAGTATATGGCTGTTATCGGGGATGAGAAGTTCAAAGAAGGTTTCGACTATCCGCCAATGAAAACCATCATTGATTGGCCTCATTCTTCCGTTGTTGATAAGGCGCAGATTCTAGGCCGTGGTGCGCGTAAATGGTGGAATGACGTTAAAGAGCGCTACGAAGGTATGACCTTCATCGACACAATTGTTTACGTCGGCTCTAATGATCTAGAGCAAGATAAGAAAGATCGAGAAAATGCAATCGCTCAGGCGACGACTGCGAGACAAATTCTAGAAGATGCAGTTGTTTACGCTGAAGGTGTTGAGCTCGCCCCTAAAAAGCCCAAAAAACCGAAACTAGAAGAAGAGCCAACCACCAGTGAGGCAGAAGTAGAGGGCGATATAAATATTCACGAATTACCTAGTGCTGATCCTGAAGTGAATGTTGTCGATAATGAAGCTGGAAGTGTTACGCCACAAGACATTGTAGAAGTGTATGAAGGCCAAGAGAGTGTTCCAAACGTACCTTCGCCGAGCATAGGCTCTAGTAGTCCAGAGGAAAGCCTTGGAGACGGCGGCGCACCTACAGTCGAAGAGAATGAAAAAATAGTTCTAACACCCGCTGCAAAACCTATCGAGGGACAGGAGGTTGAGGAATATGCAGAACTCGAAGATGTTTACACGCTCTTTAGTGAACTTGACGCCGTTATTGGAAAAAGACGGGAAAACTGGGCGGAAATCGATGATGATTTAAAAACAAAGTTTCAAGAAAAAGCAAACCTTGTTGGCGGAACGGCAGGTATCAACAGCGATGTTATGCGTGCGTTTGAATGGATTAACCATAAAACGGTTTACAACATAGTCTATGGTCGCCAAGCGTCTGCGCCTGCTGATTTGTTAGACTATATCGAACAAGCTTTAGATAAAGCACCCAAACCTAAAAGAATTCTGACAAGCGATGAAAGGTCTTTTATTGATCAGGAGCGCGATAGAACCGGAGTGGGTGCAAGAAAATTGGTTACTAATATGATTGACCAACCTGAAGGCATAACCTCTGATGTTGTTGAAAGGCTTTTTTCAGTAGAAGGGTACAAGGCAAGCGAAGAAGTTATACAGGCTGTTTTGAGAACCTATCCCAAACTTGTTTTCCTTCAAGCGGGTGATTTGAAATTGATTGAAAAAATCAGAAAAACAAGAGGAGTTAATGCTAAGAAAATTTATGAAGCAGCGTCGGCTTTTGGTGAGGATGTTACCCTGAGCGAAATGACAAGAATTTATAATAGAACTAGGTAGCGTACTCATAAA
>JBOEFZ010000069.1:0-14056 GCA_050633165.1 Alphaproteobacteria bacterium
GATTATCGATAAAGACCCTGAACTAGAAGGAGAGCGAGGCAAAACCCTAAAAACCCTCCTCTACCTCTTCGAACGCGATCAGGCATTGAAATATTTGCGAAGCGGCTAATGATACAACAACCATAAAGACAGCAAAATTATAATTGTAAAAACCTTAAAACCCCTATACAATAACTATAATAAGAGGCAAATTATAACTGTTATATAAAGATAAACCATCATGACCGGCGAAAACATCATCATCGAAAAAGCCCCCAAAACCGCTGCAAGAAGCGAAAGCTTCTTCTTTTGGGCTGAAGAAGAGCACAACATAGACATATCCACCCTCGTCAAAAAAGCCGAAAACCCAAAATACCTGTATTGGAGCGATTTAAAACGCAAATCATGGATACCCGATGGAATCTCACCACAAACCTTATGGAGCGCCATCCAGCATTCCCGCCAAATTCGCAACCAAAAAACGCCCCTAAAAACACCGGACAACCATCACTTCTCATGGATAAAATGCGCCCATTACGACCAACTCCTGCATGATATCGACCTCAATATGGGCGGAAAACTCATGGGGCTAGACATCATCCCCGACAGCAAACGCGCCCATTACATCTCCCAAAGCCTCATCGAAGAATCCATCGCCTCCGCCCAGCTAGAGGGTGCACACACCACCCGCAAACAAGCCGTAAAAATGCTACAAGAAAAGCGCACCCCCGCCGATTTAGGGCAACGCATGATCTATAACAACTACCAAACCATGTGCCTGATCGAAGACACATTAAAGGATCAAGACCTCACACTCGATATGATCTTCGACCTGCAAACCACCCTCACCAAAAACACGCTAAAAAACCCCGATGAAAGCGGGCGATACCGCCGCGATGACGAAGATATCGTCGTTGCCTCCGCCGATGGCTCGCAAATCGCGCATATCCCGCCCAAAATCGACTTCGTCAAAAACGAAATGAAGCGCCTTGTGGCCTACGCCAATGACACCCTTGAACAAGACACCTTCACCCACCCGCTTATCAAGGCCATAACCCTACATTTTTGGATCGGCTACCTTCACCCCTTCCCCGACGGAAACGGGCGGCTGGCGCGGGCATTATTTTATTGGTACATGCTCAAAAAAGGATATTGGGCCTTTGCCTTCATTCCAATTTCAACACGCATCAAAAAATCCCCGAAACAATATGTCAATGCCTATATCTATAGCGAGCAAGACAATAACGACCTGACATATTTCATCGATTACAATTTGCGGCAACTGCAATTAGCCCGCCAAGATTTCATCGATTTCGCAACAAAAAAGCAAAACGAACACGGCTCGCTCTCCACCCTGTCACGCGCCATGCCAAACATGAACGACAGGCAACTCGGCCTGATGCAATATTTCATCACCCACCCGAACGAACGCACCAACGTATCGGCGATGCAAAATATCTACAACGTCACCGCCGCCACCGCCGTTAAAGATTTAAAAACAATGCATAATGAAGAACTCTTAACCAAGGAACGCAGAGGCAAAAACGTCTTTTACTACCCAACCGAAAAGCTGCTCAACGCAACAAACACGGATTAGGGGCAGCAGACCTACTCCCCATCCCCACGCTCCCACGCATCCGCACTAGAGGCTGCATCGGAATCATGCGCGCCGGCCTCCATATTCATGGCCTTTTTCATCCGCGACACATCCACGAGCAACCCGTCAATCGTGCTCGCCAAATTGTCCATTTCCTTACGGCTCGGCAAGCCATACGCGCCCTTGGCCGTACCGCTCTCACCCTTGCAAATCACACGCGCGGGAATACCAATCGCGGTGCAGCCATCCGGCACATCATTCGTCACAACCGAATTCGAGCCAACCCGCGCCATCTTCCCAATCGTGATATTACCAAGCACCTGCGCCCCCGAACCAATCATTGCCCCATCCTCTAACGTCGGATGACGCTTATCACACTTATCGCTCGCACGCCCAACCCCACCGAGCGTAACCCCGTGATAAATCGTCACATCATCACCAATCACCGCCGTCTGCCCGATCACAACCCCCGTCCCGTGATCAATAAATAACCGTCGCCCGATGCTGGCCTCGGGATGAATCTCAATCCCCGTCAAAATTCGTCCAAAATTCGCAAAAAACCGCGCCAACGCAAACAATTTCATCCGCCATAACGCATTCGAAAGCCCATGCCAAACAATCGCATGAAACCCGTTATACGCAAAAAACACCTCCCAAAACGTAGGCTTCGCAGGATCCCGCTCCTGAATAGATCGTATCGTCTCAAACATGCTCTATTTCTTCTTTTTCTTAACAGCCTTAACCTTCGCCGCATCCGGCGTAATAATCCCCGCCGAAACCACCAACTTCACCGCCTCTTCAACACTCATATCAAGGTAAATCAGCTCTTTTTTCGGCACAAATAACAAATATCCGGAGGTCGGATTAGGCGTTGTCGGCACGAAAACATTAATCGTTTCCACCTTGGTGTTATCCTGAACTTCACCCTCCGTACGACCCGTCACAAACCCAATCGACCAAACCCCCTTACGCGGATATTCCATCATCACGGCCTCGCGAAACGCGCTCGATTGGCTCGCCATAATCGTTTCAAAAATCTGCTTAATCGCGCCATAAACCGTACGAATAACCGGCATCCGGTCCAAAACATATTCATAAATCCGGATAATAAAGCGCCCAAGAAAGTTCGTCGCAAACCACCCGACCGTAACAAAAAATGCAATCGCAATAATAAGGCCAAGCCCCGGAATTGCTGTATCTCCGTAATAATTGGTATAAGCATTCTCAGGAATAAGCCCAACAACATGCGTATCAATAAACGTCAAAAACACATAAGTCAGATAAACCGTAATCGAAATCGGCGCCGTTACCACAATCCCCGTCAACAAATACCGACGAACCCGCGCAACAAACCCCGATTTAACAGGCTTTTTTGTAATTTCATCACTCATAAAATCATCATGTCTAGCGCGCCCACCAAAAGCAAGCATGTTTTATCAACGCCCGCCAGCTCCCCAAATCCGACCAACCCGAAGCAACCAAAGGCTCACACACCACATTTTCCGCCGCCTCCATCACCGCGCAATCAAAGGAAATCGAAGGGCAAGCCCGCCACGCGCCCTCATCCCCATCCGCATAAAACGCCTGAACCGCCGCCAAAACCTCCGGCGCATGCGCGGCAAACGCCACCAACAAAACATCCGCCCGCGCCATAAAAATCCCGCTATTCCAAAAATAATCGCCCGAGGCCACATACTCCCGCGCCGCCGCCTTATCCGGCTTCTCCACAAACCGCTCAAACGCCCCGCCGCTCACCTTAATATACCCATACCCCGTATCCGCACGCGTCGCTGCAACACCAAAGGTCACAATCTCCCCCGCCTTCGCGGCCTCTTCCCCACGCACCAACGCCGCGCTAAAAACCGCCGGCGCAGCAAACACATGATCACTCGGGCAAATCAACATCACCGCATCCCCACCATGCAACGCAGCCACCCGCAAAGCCGCCAACGCAATCGCCGCCGCCGTATTCCGCCCCACCGGCTCAAACAAAACCTCCCCTGCAAAATCCCGCCGGATCAATCCCTCATGCCGCGCATTCCCCACAACAACCGCCCCCTCACAACCAACACGATCCAGAGCACACGCAAACAACGTCTTACCAAACATAATTTTCCGAAATTGCTTAGGCCGCGCAGCCGTAGACAAAGGCCACAAACGATCACCAATTCCACCGGCAAGTATGATAGGAATCACCACCCCTAAAACCTCTTCTTCGCAAAAGCACGGCCTGAACGAGTTTTAAGATACGCTTCAAACTCTTTCGCCCGCAAAACATCATCAAAGGCAAAATATGTCCTTATCTTCCAAGGCTTGAATTTATTCGTATGGATAGAAAAGCCCGAATTATGTTCATACAAACGTTTATCAAGGCATGCTGTCTCACCAATATAAAAGCGATCAGGGTTTTCAAGGCTTTGAAGAATATAAACGAAATGCATCTAACAGGTTGCCCGTCTTCGTATTTTCGCCTACGCGTTGCTACAACGAAAACACTACGCCGTGGCATTCCGTTTCGCACGCTTCACCGTGATAAATCACGTCGAAGCTAAATTTTTGCAAAGCAAAAATTAGCGAAGACGGATGGTGATCGCGCAGGGATTTGAACCCTGGACCTACTGATTAAAAGTCAGTTGCTCTACCAGCTGAGCTACGCGATCATTCCAAATATATAAGACATGTCTTTAAAAGACTGGTGGAACATATGGTTTTCACGCGGGAAGGTCAAGAAAAAATACGCAATAAATCAGGATATATATTTCCGCTTAAGAGCAGCCCCGACTTGCGGCGTAACAAATTCATCAACATCCCCGCCGAGCGAGCAAATTTCCTTCACAAAAGTTGCCGAAACAAACTGCCAACGATCCGACGCCATAAGGAAAACCGTCTCGATCTCCGGATCAAGCTTTGCATTCATCCCTGTGAGCTGGAACTCATATTCAAAATCCGAAACCGCCCGCAGCCCGCGAAAAATAATCGCTGCCTCAACATCCCGCGCAAAATGCACAAGCAAATTGCTAAAGCTCCGCACTTCAATCTCACAGCCCTTCTCATTCATATTCTCGATATCAGCTCTGAGCATCTCCACACGCTCTTCAATGCTAAAAAGCGGCCCCTTACGCGCGTTATCGGCCACACCGACAACCAGCTTATCCACCATCCGACTCGCCCGCCGAATAAGATGCAGGTGACCTTTGGTCACGGGATCAAACGTGCCGGGATAAATACCAATGCGCGGATTCGGATTACTCATCACTTCCATCATCTTCAGCAGCTTGAACAGCATCCCCCTCGGGACTATCAACCGCGTCTTTCGCCTCGATCGCCTCTTCCAGCGCATCCTCGGCCTCATCCTCATCATCGTCCTGAATAAGCCAAGCCACAGACACAACGCTCTCATCATCATTGACCTTGAAAATCGTCACGCCTTGCGCGCTGCGCCCTGTTGTACGGATATTCTCGACCGGCGTACGGATGAGCTTCCCTTGATCGGTCACAAGCATAATCTGATGACTATCGGTAACGGGGAATGTCGCCACAACCTCGCCACCATTTTTCTTCGTCAAAGACATATTCGCAACGCCCATGCCGCCACGATTCGAAACGCGATATTCATACGCCGAAGTCCGCTTCCCATATCCCTTATTCGTGACATTCAAGACAATCTGCTCTTTGGATAACATCTCTTGGAAACGCTCCTCGGACAGCTCATGCGCAGTATCTTCAAAATCAACCGCTTCTGCCTCCTCACCATCACCAAGCATTTGCGAAGCAAGCTTCAGATAAGCATTCCGCTCATCCGGCGTCACATCAATATGCTTCAGGATAGACATAGAGATCACCTCATCATCCTTATCCTTCATCTTAACCCCGCGCACACCGGTCGAATTCCGGCTGGCGAACACGCGCACATCGGTAACAGGGAAGCGGATCGCCTTACCCTTCTTCGTCGCCAACATCACATCCTCATCCTCCGCACAAATCGCAACGGAAACAAGGCTCTCACTATCATCCAACTTCATCGCAATAAGCCCGTTTGAACGAATATTCGCAAATGCCGAAAGCGGATTACGCCGCACCGAGCCATGGCTCGTCGCAAACATAATATCGAGCTTATCTATAACATCAGGATTTTCCGGCATCCGCATGTAAACACTGACTTTTTCATCCTTCTCAAGCGGCAGAAGATTAATAATCGCCTTCCCCTTCGATGTCGGATTGCCAAGCGGCAATTGATACACCTTCATCCGGTGCACAATCCCGCGCGAGGTAAAGAAGAGGATCGGCGTATGGGTGCTCGCCACAAAGAGATCAGAGACAAAATCCTCATCCTTCGTCGCCATTCCCGCACGCCCCTTACCGCCACGGCGCTGCGCACGATAAGTATCCAGCGGCACACGCTTCACATACCCTTGGTGCGTAATGGTAACAACCATATCTTCGCGCTGGATAAGGTCTTCCATATCCATCTCGAACTCGGCCTCACACAGCACCGTCCGGCGCGGCGTACCAAATTTTTGCTTAACTTCCTGCAATTCCTCAACCAGAACCGCCAATAACTTCTCGCGATTCGCCAAAATCTCCAGATACTCGGCAATGCGGTCGGTAATCTCACGCAACTCACCCGCAATCTTATCCCGCTCAAGCCCCGTAAGCTTATGGAGGCGCAAATCAAGAATAGCCTTAGCCTGCAGCTCGGACATCTGATACGTCCCGGCCTCATCCAGCGGATGCTCCGGATCATCAATAAGCTCAATCAGCGGCGCAACATCATGCGCCTGCCAACGCTTGGCCATCAACCCTTCTCGCGCTTCGGTAGGGCTAGAGGCATTACGGATCAACGCAATCACCTCATCAATATTCGCAACCGCAATCGCGAGACCAGCCAATGTATGCGCCTTCTCCCGCGCCTTGCGAAGCTCGTAAATCGTGCGGCGGGTAATCACCTCTTCACGGAATTTCACAAACGCCTTGATCATATCGCGGATCAACATCATCTGCGGCTTACCATTATGCAACGCCACCATATTACACGCAAAATTCGTCTGCAGCGACGTATGCTTGAACAGCTGATTAAGCACAACATCCGCATTCGCATTAATCTTAAGCTCAATAACAACGCGCACACCTTCACGGTCGGATTCATCACGAACCTCGTGAATATCCTCAACAATTTTATCGCGCCCGACCTCGCCCAAACGCTCAAGCAATTTACCCTTATTCACCTGATATGGAATTTCGGTAACAACGATAACCTCGCGCTTCCCACTTTCCTCAATATGCGTTTTCGCGCGCATAACGACCGAACCATTACCCGTATGATACGCCTTATAAATCCCGTTACGCCCCATAATCTGCGCGCCCGTCGGGAAATCCGGCCCGGGAATAATCTCTGTCACTTCCTCGGTTGTAATCTCCGGATTACCAACCATGGCGATACAGGCATCAACAACCTCATTCAAATTATGCGGCGGAATATTCGTCGCCATACCAACCGCAATCCCCCCCGCACCATTCACAAGCAAATTGGGAATCCGCGACGGCAAAACATCCGGCTCATTCAAACTCTCATCATAGTTCGGATGAAAATCGACAGTCTCTTTATCAATATCGGATAAAATCGTCTCTGCCGCTTTTTCAAGCCGCGCCTCGGTATAACGCATCGCCGCAGGGCTATCCCCGTCCATCGAGCCAAAATTCCCCTGCCCGTCCACAAGCGGCAAACGAAGCGACCATGGCTGCGCCATCCGCACCATCGAATCATAAATCGCGCTATCACCATGCGGGTGATATTTACCCATGACATCCCCGACAATACGCGCAGACTTTTTATACGCCTTATCCGAGCTATACCCCCCCTCCCGCATCGCATACAAAATCCGGCGATGCACAGGCTTAAGCCCATCCCGCACATCCGGCAAAGCACGGCTAACAATCACGCTCATCGCGTAATCCAGATAACTCTGCTTCATCTCCTCTTCGAGGGCAATTTTAGGGAAAGTTTCTTTGGTCGTATTTTCAGTATTCTCAGTCATAATTCGTTATACGAAATTGGGGTGCCGAGCGAAAGCATTATCATGCTTTAATACCCTGTATTTTTAAAGAAAACCGCCCATACTATCGGCAACAACGGGTGATGAATTGCTTCAGCACTACATGCTTTGCAATGACACCCTAAAAAGCGTTAAAACGCCCTAATTCCCACCCGTTTTCACCCGCATCGCGGCACTATCGAGCATCTTTATAATCTCGGGATAAATAATCGCAGCATAATCATTAAACTTATCACTCGCGCTGCGCGCCTCGGGCTTGGCGTAATATTCCACCATCGCCTCTAACTCCGGCAAGGTAAATGTATCGACATAGGCCTGAACCGATTTCTTCTCCAGCGCCTCAACATTCAAAACCGACAACATCGCCGTCTTAAACGCCGCACGCTGCGCCTCTGGCTGGCGCTGCGCAAATTGCTCCACCGCGCCCTCAACCTGCCCCGCTACGGGGCGAAACTCATGCATTTTCTGCGCAAGTTCTAACGCACGCGCCCCATCATCCGCGAACGCAGGGGCAACCAACACCGTCATTACGAAGAAGGCAACGCCTGACGAAGCAATCCAGCTCCGTTTTTTCCGCAAAGGCGGGTGATGGATTGCTTCAGCACTACGTGCCTCGCAATGACGAAAATTAAAAGCCATACTTACCTCAACCTAAAACGGGATTTCATCATCAAAATCCTCAACCGGCGCGGGCTGTGCTCCGCCGCCCTGACCACCACCAGACGGCCCACCATGACCAAAGCCACCGCCTTGCGGCTCGTTAAATCCCCCACCTTGGCTACCTTGATTGTTATTGGAATAACCGCCACCTTGCTGACCGCCACCATAACCGCCGCCACTATCGCTACGACTATCAAGCATCGTCAACTCCCCGCGATAAGGACGCAAAACAACCTCAGTCGAATATTTGTCATTCCCGTTCTGATCCTGCCATTTCCGCGTCTCGAGCTGCCCCTCAATATAAAGCTTCGAGCCCTTCTTAACATAGTTCTCGATAACCTTAACCAATCCCTCATTCGTCACAGAAACACGGTGCCACTCGGTCTTATCCCGACGCTCACCGGAATTCTTATCCTTCCAACTCTCGGAAGTAGCAAGAGACAAATTAGCCACACGCCCCCCATTTTGAAACGTACGAATCTCCGGATCATTCCCGACATTCCCCACAAGAATGACTTTATTAACACTACCAGCCACGAGCTACTCCTATAAATTATGATTACAAAGCCTAGACTAACCACCAAGACACAAAGACACAAAGGGAAAATAAACTTTATCCTTTGATATTTCTTGGTGTCTCCGTGCCTTGGTGGTTGATATTTGAACCAAGCTCTTCCATATAGATAAGCATGCTTACCGAAATATCCATCCGCGGAGCGCGGGAACACAACCTCAAGAACGTCAATATCGACATTCCGCGCGATAAACTCGTCGTTATTACCGGCCTGTCCGGTTCGGGAAAATCTTCCCTCGCCTTCGACACGATCTATGCCGAGGGGCAGCGCCGCTACGTTGAATCCCTCTCCGCCTATGCCCGCCAATTCCTCGAGCTCATGTCAAAACCGGATGTAGACAGCATCGAAGGCCTCTCCCCCGCCATCTCGATCGAGCAAAAAACAACCAGCAAAAACCCACGCTCCACCGTCGGCACAGTCACCGAAATCTACGATTACATGCGCCTCCTATGGGCACGCGTCGGCGTCCCTTACTCCCCCGCCACCGGAAAACCGATCCAAAGCCAACAAGTCAGCGAAATCGTCGACCGCATCCTCGGCAGTGGCGAAGGCACAAAACTCTACATCCTCGCCCCCATCGTCCGTGGACGCAAAGGGGAGTATCGCAAGGAGCTCAAAGAGCTACAAGCCAAAGGCTTCCAGCGCGTCAAAATCGACGGTGCCCTATACGAAATCACCGAAACGCCAACGCTCGATAAAAAACTCAAACACGATATAGAAGTCGTCGTCGACCGCATCAAAACCCGCCCCGACATGGGCAACCGCCTCGCCGATTCCGTCGAAACTGCCCTACGCCTCGCCGATGGCCTCGTCATCGCCGAAAACGCGGATACGGGTGAACAAGAGCTATTCTCCGAGAAATACGCCTGCCCCGTCTCCGACTTCACCATCCCCGAGATCGAGCCGCGCCTCTTCTCCTTCAACTCCCCCCACGGCGCATGCCCATCCTGCGACGGCCTCGGAAAACGCATGTATATGGACGAAGCCCTCGTCGTACCGGATGATAGCAAACCCCTCACCAAAGGCGCGATCGAACCATGGTCAAAAAGCTTCGCGCCCTTTTACACCCAAGCCTTAGAAGGCGTAGCAAAACATTACGACTTCTCCCACACCGCCCCATGGAAAAAAATCAAACGCGAGCATCAAGAAATCATCCTCTACGGCTCAGGGGACGAAATCATCCCCATCACCTACAACACCAAATCCGACAGCACGTGGAAATCCAACAAACCCTTCGAAGGCGTAATCCCCTCCCTAGAACGCCGCCTGATTGAAACCGACAGCAACTCCACCCGCGAAGAACTCTCCAAATACCAAGCCACCGCCCCCTGCGAAGCCTGCGACGGAGCACGCCTTAAACCCGAAGCCCTCGCGGTCAAAATCGACGGCAAGCACATCTCCGAAGTCGGCACATATTCCATCGAAGAAGCCGGCGAATGGTTCAACACCGTCAATGACACCCTCACCACCCAACAACAACAAATCGCCGAAAAAATCCTAAAGGAAATCAACGAACGTCTCAGCTTCCTCCGCAATGTAGGCTTAGACTACCTCAACCTCTCCCGCGCCTCCGGCACACTTTCGGGGGGCGAAAGCCAACGCATCCGCCTCGCCAGCCAAATCGGATCAGGCCTCACCGGAGTCCTCTACGTCCTCGACGAACCCTCCATCGGCCTGCACCAACGTGACAATAACCGCCTCCTCGAAACGCTCACAAAACTCCGCGATATGGGCAACACCGTCCTCGTGGTCGAGCATGACGAAGACGCCATCCGCACCGCCGACCACCTCATCGATATGGGCCCCGGCGCAGGCATCCACGGCGGCCAAGTCGTCGCCCAAGGCACGCCCGAAGAAGTCTTCAAATCCAAAAACTCCATCACCGCCGATTACATGAGCGGCAGAAAAGAAATCACCGTCCCGACAGAGCGCCGCAAAGGCAAGCCCAAACAATTCATCGAAGTCATCGAGGCCTCCGGCAACAACCTCCAAAACATCTCCGCCAAAATCCCGCTTGGCACATTCACCTGCGTCACCGGAGTATCAGGCAGCGGAAAATCAACATTCACCATCGACACACTCTACCGCGCCGCATCAAAAACCCTGATGAAGTCAAAGGAATCCCCCCTCCCGCACAAAGCCATCAAGGGCCTGGAATTCGCCGATAAAGTCATCGACATCGACCAATCCCCCATCGGGCGCACCCCGCGCTCCAACCCCGCGACATATACCGGTGCCTTCACACCCATCCGCGAATGGTACACAGGCCTACCCGAGGCCAAAGCACGCGGCTACAACGCCGGACGCTTCTCCTTCAACGTCAAAGGCGGGCGCTGCGAAGCGTGCAAAGGCGATGGCGTGATCAAAATCGAAATGCACTTCCTGCCCGATGTTTACGTGGAATGTGAAACCTGCGCCGGAAAACGCTATAACCGCGAAACGCTGGAGATAAAATACAAGGACAAATCCATCGCGGACGTTCTGGACATGGATGTCGAAACCGCCGCTGATTTCTTCAAAGCCGTGCCCTCCATCCGCGATAAAATGGAAACCCTAAAAGATGTCGGCCTGACCTATATCAAGGTCGGGCAACAAGCCAACACCCTAAGCGGCGGCGAAGCCCAACGCGTTAAACTCTCCAAGGAATTGAGCAAACGCAGCACCGGAAAAACCCTCTACATCCTCGACGAACCCACAACAGGCCTGCATTTCGAAGACGTCCGCAAATTGCTGGAGGTCCTCCACAAACTCGTCGACCAAGGCAACACGGTGGTGGTCATCGAACACAATTTAGACGTCATAAAAACCGCCGACCACATCATCGACATAGGCCCCGAAGGCGGCGACAAAGGCGGCATAATCATAGCCCAAGGCACCCCGGAAGAAATTTGTGAGGTAGAGGCAAGCTATACGGGGCATTACCTGAAGCCGTTATTAGACAAGAAATCCAACGCTGTTGCGGCGGAGTAAAACAAACAAAAACAGTAACTTATAAAGTTTTTTTGCAAAATTCTTAATTTTTTGTTAATGTCATAATAATTCGCAAACGGTAAGGTAATCAAAAAGGCTTGCGCAGCAATCCTTTTTTGTAGGTGTGCTTCCTGTCCGCGAATTTATTTGATAAAAAATAAATTAAGGAATATTTATATTATGGCTATTTTCACTTTTAAAAGAGTCGCCGGTGCAACAGTGGCGGCAGGACTAGCTGCGGGTGTATTGAATTACAGTGACAGCATCGGTTCGACTTGGAACTCCCTATGGAATTCAAACAAAGCACAACCTCAGCCCGTACAGACCATCTCCACACCTGCCGTTCCTGTTACAGTGAATTCTAATACAGCAATCATTTTAAAAGAATTAACTGTCAACGACCCGACAGACGGAACAAACACAAAAATGCAAGTATTAACCGCGCCACTTGCCGCCCTCAAACACAGACATGACAACGCTATGGGTGAATTATTTAATAGGGCACGTGACGCCGCGCATGTTGGAAGCACGGAAACGACGATTCAAATTGATGAAGCTTGGGGCGCACAAGAACGCAAAGACAACCTCGCAGGAAAAAAACTCGTAACCTACGATGCGGCAAATGATGCATTTAAAAAACCCGAAGCCATTACATGCGCCGTCAATGCCGCAAGAGTCGCCGAACAAGATGCGATAAACTTCCCGGAAGCATCAATCGCCTACCGTTTCATACTCAACGAAGGCAAAACCGATCTTGGAAAAGAATGGACAATAATGATCCGCGATATTGGCGAGGATATTGGATACGCAAACATTAACCCCAACGCAGCACCTACAAATTCACCAGACATGGCAGCAATATACGAATGCTCATTCGGTTAATAAAAACTATCAATCAAAAAAACATTTTAAAAAAACAACAGGACAATCTACTATGGCAAGCACAGCAGGCGTCATTGGCGGAACAATTAAATGGGGATCAATAGCAGCCGTCACAGGCATAGCTTTGTCAGTTGTATTTGCACCAGCCGCAGCTGCCGCCGCTGGAAACGCAGTATTAACGGGCTATCACGGGGCATGGCAACTCGCCGCAGGCACAGGCGCAGCCAATGGAGCAACAACCGCAACAGTCACAGCAGCCACAACCGGAAAATCATTATCCGCAGCAGCAGTAACATTACCAGCTGCACCAGTAGCACCCATAACACCGGTCACGCCAACGCCTCCCGCAGTAACAGGATTCAATCTTGTACCTGACAACCTTGTACTATAAAAAGCCCCTAACGAAACCGCGCCAACCCCTGCTCCACCGCCACACACGCCGTACCCTTATCCAAACATTGCACCGCGCCGATCAAAATTTGATACTGCGTTAAATCCGGCATCATGCCCGCCGCCCCCGCAACATCGGACAACGCATTCGCGCATTCCACAAACGCACTGCGCATCGCATAGGCCGGATATTCTTGCTTAGAAGCCGCAGTCGCCGCCGCGCAATGCTCCTTCACCTTATCCGCCTGCGCAACCTTCATCTTGTCCTTCAACGCCCCGCCATAATTGCTCGCCATCACCAACACACTCTCGGAAACCTGCTTCAAACACCCCGCCTTCTCCCAACGCCCATCCAAACACGCCCGCGCCACCCGCGCCGCATACGTCACCCCAATCTCACTCGCCGCCTCATTCCGCACAGCATTCTGCGAACGCTCCTCCACCGGAGCACTCGCCCCATTCCGAACCACATAAGACTTCGCCGCAACACCGGAAACAACAAACAAACAAACCAAAACTGTAAGGGATAAAATTCTCATCATCCTAAAATGATAACACGCCCAACAACACAAGCGCAAAGAAAGATGGTGCCTCCGGAGAGAAACGGCACCATATGTTTAAGACACTATATTTGCTGGATAATTAAGCTTGATGCACCAACGTTTACAACTATTTTTGTATAAAATTTTTGTATAAGAGGCAAGGCTTAGATTGTTTTTACAATGATTTCTTTCAGGGTTTTATGAATTATATAGATAGAACAGGGGAGAGGGAAAAAGAAGGGGGCTTGGTTAAATGTTATACGACCCTACCCTCACAATCGGACAATTTTTTAGGACTTCATCTATAGTGCAGGCGCTTGTGGCTGAAAGCCCTCTTTTAGCATCGCACTCACAAGAGCGCCCATCTTATCACCCTCTTCAAACGTTACAACTTCATGAAACTGTGCT
>JBOEFZ010000070.1:0-5669 GCA_050633165.1 Alphaproteobacteria bacterium
TTTATGAGTCCGCTACCTAGTTCTAGTTCGGTTGAGGTTTGGATTTCGCTCAACCTATCACTGAATGTGTCTTTGTGTTCGGTGATTTGCGCTATCCGATCCTGAGGCGCGGGGTCTTCTTGATCCGCCAGTTCAATTTGGAAGCCGCCGAGCTTGGCCTCAATGTCGCGCGTTTCGTCAATATGCGCGTCGATCTGTGTAACGCGATCCCGTTGTGCGATATAGGAATTGTAGCTTGGTTCATTTCCTTGCCATTCGATTGTCGCCGCAAGGTCATCATCAATAGGGTTGCCGTTTATATCGCGTACCGTGCCATTGTCATCTTTGAATACCTTGCGTCCGTCCGGTAGAGTCGGGGAACGATCTAAAATATCCTCAAGCGCCGCTTTCGCTTTGGCTCGCGCGTCAATAAGCTGCTCCAACACAGCGTCCGCTTGATTGATTGTATCGGCTACGCCCTGCGTTGCCGCTGCATGGGCTTGCGCATAAGTCGCATCATTCGCCAACAACCAATCCAGCGTTCGTGCCGCCCGTTGCGCGGCAGAGCCTTTCCTCTCGCCCGTAAGCGGATCAATTTCCGCACGCGCACCATGCCGATGTATGCGCCCGACATCCGCACCGGATATCGCGTTGTTGTAATCGTCCAAATCCTGTTGGCTCGCAGCCCTGCGGAAAACCTCGGAGTAGTGTTGATAATCCTTAGTCATACCGCACCCCGTGCGGCGATCCCGCCGTATCTGTAGATACGGCGCAGTGCAGCTTGATTACACCAAGCTGCACTGAATTCACATCGCGCCCCAATGTCGCCCGCCATCGCCTAAAGGCAAAATTTCTACTATATATTGTGTCCATTGGTCAAAATTATACGCTATGATGTTTAAGGTTTTCTTAAACTCATGGTTGCTGAACACCATGGAATTTGACTTTTTGACCAAAATGATTTACACTTGTAAATACAATTAGGATATATATGGCGCCGGAATTTGAATGGGATGACGATAAGAATGCAGCGAACCTGACAAAGCACGGTATCAGCTTTGAAGAAGCCGCTGAAATCTTCAAAAACCCCGTTTACACCAAGGTTGATGACCGTTTTGACTATGGTGAACCCCGTGAAATCAGCGTCGGTATCTTGGGTGAAACCATTGTGATTAGCGTTGTCCACACGGATCGCGAAGGCCGCACACGCATGATTTCGGCGCGAAAGGCCACAAGGAAGGAAAGGAGACTGTACTATGCCTATCTCGAAAAAGCGCTTGGCTGAGATCGAAGCCATCAAGGACGAGCATATTGATACGTCCGACATTCCCGAGCTGGATGCGTCATTTTTCGACACAGCAAAGCTTGTCATCCCCGCCGGAACGACGAAAAAGACCGTCACGATGCGCATGGATGAGGATGTGTTGGAGTGGTTTAAATCCGGTGGTAAAGGCCATCTAACCCGCATGAATGCTGTGCTGCGCGCCTATATGCTGTCACAGCAGGACAGCCCATGAATTCTATAGTTATCGTTACGAGTGAATATGAGTGTTAAAACAAAACCCCGCGCGAAAATCCGTCAGCAAGGCAAGGTGGGCGAGAAGCAATTTGAGAACTGGCTCAATGAACATAATTTTGGGTTCATTGCGGTTCAGCAAAACAAGGATGATCTGGCGCACGCCTTTGTTGAACATGTCAAGCGGCCTGATCATTTGCTGCTGATTCCGCAGATTGGATTTATCGCGGTTGATGTCAAAAATAAGAAGCTGTCAAAAGACTGCTTTACGATGGACATTGACGGTGAAATCGCCAAAGCGCTCGAATTTGAACGGCTGTTCAGCATTTATCTTTGGTATGCCTTCAAGGATAAGGATGCTGATGGGGAGGAGTGGCACTTTATCAGCGCTTATGACGCCATGACCTACGGCAAAGAGCGCAAGAACCCCTCGAACGGTAAGCGGTTTCTGGCGATACCAGTGGCGCGGTTTCGTACCGTTTCAAACATGGATGATTTCCAAAAACTGTTCTCAGGCCGTGTTGGAACTGTGGGTACGATCACAAGGATGGTCGACCGCTACTTCAACACAAAAGACGTGAAGCTCAGCGCATAACCTATCGGTAAATTCGTCAGCGCATGTCGTGTAGTACATTCCCTGTAATGTAACACAGAGCCAACGGAGAACTCCCGCGAAGATAAGGGAACACGCAAGATGTGCGGCGTGTTACGCCGCATCTTGTACTGCGGGCGGCTCCGCCGTCCTCGGCAAAGGAGGCGTGCCGCCCCCTGTTGCATACCCCCTGCTGGCACTTGGATGATCCAGTTGAAATAGCGTTGGATGGCAGGTTATGCTCTCTACGGAATTTGAAAAAAGCAATTTTGAGGATTCACATGACACAGAGGTTGTCTAATTTGCTCGTTGGTTTAATTTCTGCCGCTTCGCTTTTAATCTACGCATTTGGCAAGAGTTTATCAGGCAAAACACTGAGTTTTCCTTTTTTTCCGGACACGCAACTAACAAGTGGCGTCGTCCTTGAAGTGTTCAGCATTACAATTGCGATATTAGGGGGGGCGCTAGTTCGCTTCGTTTCCATGTACCTTTTGAGAAAATATCGTGTTAGGAAGTTTGTAATGGGGGCAAAACATGTTGAAGGGCATTGGCTTCTTCATACGCGTCCGGGTGAGCATGTTGGTAGCGATAACTCACTTTTTTATCCGGGTGTCGCGCTGATAAAGTACTCCATCGACAATCAAGAAACCGTGGTCGTGACGACAAGATTGACTGAAAGCCTTGGGACGTTCAGAACAATCTCTGAAGTAGCGCATCTCCGCACATCAGGTCCGATTGTTAGGTATTTGAATTTCTTTGACTTTAACGGCGAGAATTACCAAGGCAAGCGCGGATTCTCAAATGGTAAGTTTGTTCCAACCGATTTCTTTCGAGCGGCTCCCAGATATCTTGAAGCATCGATTTCCACGGAAGGAAGCGGAGAGACATTTCGCCAAGAGGGAATTAGGATACCCGACGGTAAAGCAAAGCGTTTCGAGCTAAAATATGGTGACGAATGGGTGAAAAAGTACCTCACTAGCGTGATTGCCAGTGATGTTGACTACAAATGGCTGCGGGAAAAAATCGAAGGTTCAACAGGTGTTGAAATAAAAGTAGACGATTTGTTTTCCACCAGCTCGGAAGGGAAAGCGTAGAAGAAAAGCCCTAGGGGTATTCGAAGTTGAGCAAGCTTCCTGCCGCGAGTGTTGCCATGTCTCTATTGCCGCTATTGAGGTGTGCAATAATTCTTCTTTCACCCTCTCGCTGTGCGTCTGAGTCAGTTGGAGCGGTTGAGAACTTGCGTACTAATTGTATGGATTCTATGTCAACTACCCCGGTCGGCGACCTGTGAATTGAGAATTGAAACTCTTCAAACAGTTCTAAACGTTGGCGTCTGTTTAGCTTATTGGGGTCTATTTTTGCGATATTATTCGTTTGCCAAGGATTTGAGTTTTGAAACTCTGTGAACAGCTTCAACCGCTTACTTGTATTTTTAAAGTACTCCAATAATTTGATCATATTCCATATATGCAATATAATTTGGCAATTTGTCAAACTTTTACGCGCGATCACCGCTCCAAGTTCGGCCCATCACGCGCTCTGTTGCGGCGTTTGGGGCGGGTGGTGCGGTTTTTGCGGTCTCGTATGAAGGCTTCTTTGGCGCGTTGGCGTTCGGCTTTTTTGGAGGCTTCTAGGGCGTTGAAGTCGTCGCGTAGTTCTTTGATGGTGTTTGCGCGTTTTTGTTGTGTGGCTTGGGCGCGGGATTGAGTTTGCGCCAATTGTTGCACTTGGCGAGCGGCTGCGGCTCGGCGTTCTTGTTCATCGCGTTGGAGGGCTTGTTCCTGAGCGCGGGCGTTATCTTCGAGCGTTTTGCGTCGCTGTCCAGTGATCCGGTCTATGAGGCCGCGCCAGCCTGTGCGGATTTTGGCGTTTCGGGCGATTTGTGCCTCACGCTCCCGCTTTTGTTGGGCTTGGTGCAATTGCGCTGCCTCCCGAACCTGACGGGCGCGGAGGCAGGATTGTTCTTCTTTTTGACGAGCTGCTTCTTCGGCTTTGTGGCGTTCTTCCTCACGGCGCAGTTCATCGAGGCGTTTTTGCACATCCTGCGCCGCCTCGTTTTGCGCGGTGGCGGCATCCGGCAGGGCGGACAAGTCCCCCAGCCGATCCCGCACCTGTTTTGCCTTGATCCCGACATAGCGGGAGACGGAATAGGCCTCGCCGCGATAATCCACCGCGATAGCGCCGCGCCGATCTCCGCGCGCCAGCACAAAGCCATGCGCCCGCAGGGCTTGTGCCAAGGCAGCGCGGCTATCGCTTACCGCCCAAGCATCTTGGAATATCTCTTTGGTTTTGGCGGGGTCACGTTCGGCGCGTTTGCATTGCTGCCATTCCGAAAGGGAGAAATTACGCGGATCACGTTCTTCATGCCGCACAAACCCGCGCGGCATTTGCCAGCCATGGTCACGATACAGTTCGCGCGCCACGTCTTGCAGCTTTGAATGCGAAAACGAAAGCTGCACCGCCTTCATGTTCTCGATGTCGATCCGACACCATACGGCATGTGCGTGGCGGCGCGTTTGCCCATCCGCGCCTTTCTTCTCATGGAAAACGATGGCGCGGGGCTGGTTGGTTAGGCCAAGGGATTTTTCGACGCGGGCAACCGCATCCTCAAAATCTTCGGGCGAGGCGTCCGCATCTTTGGGCGGGTTCAACGACAAGGAAAACAAATGTTGTTTGCATTTCGTGCCACGGCTAATCGCGTGACTTTCCTGAAACGCGCCCAGCAAGTCATTTGCTGCAAAGCCGCGCATATCATGCAGGACAACGCGCTCATTCTCATCCTTTAAAAGATGCCGCGCCAAGTCCCGCGCCCCGCCGCGTTGATTGCCGACGAGGATCATGGCACGCGCTCCGTTTTGAGGCCGAGCGCGATGATCAAATCCGCCCGCATCGCGGCGATATTGACGCAAGCCATTTTAATGGCGAGCGCGGTGGGCGCGTCGATCTGGACAACACCATTCTCAATCGCCCAATCCAATTGACCGAGATCATCGGCAAGATTGCTGCGGCCAAGCAACCCCAGAACCCGCCCTAACGCATCATAATCTTTCACCGGAAACTTGCCCCGTGTCTTGCGCGGTTTGGTATACGCCCCAAACAAGCGTTCGCGCATATACGCGCTGCGCGACATGCCCGCTGAATCGCGGGCAAGCTGCGCTTTTTCCTCATTTGTGACGCGGAGTGAGATTGTGTGTGTCGCTTGTAGTTTGACGGGTTTAGAAGCGTTTGCGGGGTGTGGAACTTGCACAGGGGCAGGGGGTGTTGTTTGGGTTGAAAGTCCCTTTGCCACCCGCAAGAACGTATCAGTGATATGATCCGGTAGCTTCTTCATGGCTGCGGCTCCGAAACATCAAAGCCTACATCCCGAAGCTGTTCTTCCCAAGCCGACAGTGCCTCAAACACCTCATCGAGGTTATCCACATCACCGTAGTCCGAGGCGAAAAATGCCTTTGTCGAAGCAAATGATTTTGCTAGATTTGGATGCTCTTTGGAGTTCGAAACCCCTCCGTCTGAGCGCACCATTACAAGTATTATGAGCGCAGCGAATTAGACGCAGTTAGGCCACGGCGAAGCTTTAGCGAA
>JBOEFZ010000071.1:0-11244 GCA_050633165.1 Alphaproteobacteria bacterium
TTGATCATGGGAAGAGCACGCTGATCGGGCGGTTGTTGCATGATACGAATTCCTTGCCGGATGGGAAGCTTGAGGAACTTAAGGAAATTTGTAAGCGCCGTGGGACGGATGCGTTGGAATGGAGCTTTGTGCTTGATGCTTTCCAAGCAGAGCGGGATCAGGCGATTACGATTGATACTACGCAAATCTGGTTTTCGACGGCGGCGCGGGATTACGTGATTATTGATGCGCCGGGGCATCGTGAGTTTCTTAAGAACATGGTTTCCGGCGCTGCGGCTGCTGATGCTGCTATCCTCGTCGTCGACGCGACCGAGGGCGTACGTGAGCAGACCAAGCGCCATGCCTATCTGCTATCCCTTCTTGGCTTGCGTCAGATCGGGGTTGTTATCAATAAAATGGATGCGGTTGGGTATTGCACCGAGACGTATGAGCGTGTGAGCAAGGAAGTTAACGAATATCTCGCCTCCATCAATATTACGCCGTTTTACATCGTGCCGATTTCCGCGCGCCAAGGAGATATGATTTCCGATCGTGTTGGTAAAGGCCTGTTGGAAGATGCCGGCGATGCCGAGGATAAGATGGATTGGTATAAGGGGAAAACCCTTACCCAGGTTCTTGATTGTTTTGAATATGAGACGCCACCGCTGTCGCGTGCGTTGCGTTTTCCGGTGCAGGATGTGTATCGTTTTGGCGAGGAACGTATCCTTGTGGGGCGGATCGAGACGGGGACATTGAATAAGGGTGATAAAATCCTTTTCTCCCCGACGAATGAAGAAGCGACAATCACCGCGATTAAAACATGGCCCGAGGATTCATCGAAGGTTCAAGCGGGCGCAGGTGAGGTTATCGGCATTACGCTTGATGAGCGTATATTTGTGGAGCGTGGGCATGTTGGCTCGCACATCCAAAACCCGCCGATGTTATCCAATGTATTTCGTGCGAATTTGTTCTGGCTGTCGCCAAAACCGCTCAAAGTCGGTAATAGCTACAAAGTTCGCTATGGCACGAGTGAGGCATCGGTTACGGTGCAATCTATTGATATGGCGATTGATACGGACGACCTCGCGCAGAATGAAAAAGCGGGTGAGTTGGGCAAGAATGCGGTCGGCGAGGTTACGTTCCGTGCGCAAGATATGCTGCCTATCGATCCTTATACCGATAACCAAAAAACCGGACGTATGGTTATTTACGATGGTTATGACATCGCGGGCGGCGGTGCGATCAACATGGAAGGCTATCCTGACCAGCGTTTGAATGCCGAGCCTGTATCGCAGAATATCTATATGGTGGATTCCCTGCTTACCGACGATAAACGTGCGGTTAGCATGGGGCATCAAGGCGGTGTCTTTTGGTTTACCGGCCTTTCCGGTGCGGGTAAATCGACGCTGGCGATGGCGGTTGAGAAGGCGTTGTTTGATAAAGGATATCATACATATGTCTTGGATGGCGACAATGTTCGCCACGGGCTAAATGCTGACCTTGGGTTTTCACCCGAAGACCGGACGGAGAATATTCGCCGCGTTGGTGAGGTTGCGGCATTGATGGCGGATGCGGGTTTGATCGTGATTACGGCGTTTATCTCGCCCTATCAAGAAGACAGAAATCGCGCGCGTACCGCATCGCCGGATCGTTTTAACGAAATTTCCGTGGCGGCGGATTTGGAGACGTGCGAATCGCGCGATCCGAAAGGTTTATACAAGAAGGCCCGCGCGGGGGAGATTGCCGAATTTACCGGTATCGACAGCCCGTATGAAGCGCCATCAAACCCCGAAATGGTTGTGGATACGCAAAATAACGATGTGCAAACTTGTGTCGAGCAAGTCCTTGCCTATGTCGAAAAACGCGTTGCGCTCAAGGCCGGTGAAGCAGAGGTTCAAACCCGCCGCGAGAAAGCAATTGCGGTTTAGATATGTTTTAGCGTCTTTTCTCTTACACCTTATCCGCGCCATTGATTGCGGCATCCAGATGCGCGAGGGCGAAGGGGAGGATATTGGATTTGTAAAACGATTCGATGCGTTTCTTGTGGGTTGCGAATTCCGTATCTTCATTATTTTGTGCTTTTTCAGCGGCTTGGGTCAGTAAGCTTCCGGCGGCGATGATGCCGAAACCTTTTAGATACGGGGTTGCCATGGCCTGGATCGTGTCGAGGTCTTTGGCGGCGCTAAGCTCGAGGATACGGGCCGTTGCGGATTCGAGTTTTTTAATTGCGGGATCAAAGGCTTGTGCGTCATTAGAGACTCTTTCCTTGATCGTTTCGATGTAAGTTTTTGTCGCTGCGCCGCCGTCTCTTAATGTTTTACGGAAGGCTAGGTCTAACGCTTGAATGCCGTTTGTACCCTCATAGATAGGGAGGATTCTTGCGTCGCGAAAGAATTGCGCCGCGCCGGTTTCCTCGACAAAGCCGCAGCCGCCGTGGATTTGCACGCCTAATGATGTGACCTCGACCGCCATGTCGGTGCACCATGCCTTAACGATGGGCGTAAGAAGGTTGACCTTTTCGCTATCGCCCGCATCCATGGCCAGCGCAGCTTCAAGCGTTAGCGCCCTACCCGCTTCGATTTGGGATTGCATGGTGAGCAGCATGCGCTGCACGTCTTTATGTTGGTCAATTGTGACGCGTTCACCCGATGAGAGAGATTTTCCCTGAACGCGTTCGGCGGCGTAGGCGGCGGCATGCTGATAGGCGCGTTCGGCGATCGCGACGCCTTGGAGACCGACGGAGAGGCGGGCATTGTTCATCATGGTGAACATGTATTTGAGGCCTTGGCCTTCTTCGCCAACCAGATAGCCCGTTGCGCCGCCCTCATCGCCGAATTGCATGACGCAGGTCGGGGAGGCATGGATGCCGAGTTTATGGTCGAGGCCGACGCATTTGACGTCGTTTCTTGTTCCATCCGCTAAGAATTTCGGGACGATGAAGAGGGATATGCCCTTTACGTCCTCTCCTGCGTCCGGTGTTTTGGCGATGACGAGATGGATGATGTTTTCGGTGAGATCATGCTCGCCATAGGTGATCCAGATTTTTTGGCCACTGATTTTATATGTGCCGTCCTCTTGTTTGTCGGCTTTGGTGCGGAGGAGGCCAAGGTCAGAACCCGCATGCGGTTCGGTGAGGTTCATGGTGCCCGTCCACTCCCCGCTAATGAGATTGGGGAGATATTCGGCTTTTTGCGCGTCTGATCCGTGGTGGTGGATAGCCTCGACCGCGCCTTGGTTCAGGAGCGGGCACAGGCCGAAGCTCATATTCGCGCCTTGCCACATTTCTTGTATCGGGAATGCGAGGGCATAGGGCAGGTTTTGACCGCCAAATTCCTCATCGAACGGCACGGCGTTCCATCCGCCTTGGGTATATTGGGCATAGGCCTCTTTCCAGCCCGGGGCGGTGGTGACGGTGTGGGTGTGGGTGTCGAGTTTTGCGCCATGCTCATCCCCTGCGCGATTGATGGGGGCGAGGACTTCGGAGGCGAGCTTTGCCGCTTCGCCCAAGATGGCTTCGGTCGTCTCGCGATCCAGATCTTCATGCGTAAAGCCCAGCACGTCGTGGATGAGGAATTGCATGTCTTTGATGGGGGGATTGTAGTCGCTCATTTCATATCCTTTTGAATTGGCATAGGCTTTGCAATCTTCAGTATAAAGCAAAATTGGTTAAAGATCATTATCGCATGAATGGATTAACAAATATTATACAAAACAGTGGTTTAGCGGGGATTGCGCAAGGCGCATCGCGCGGGGTTGTTAATGCGATCGCCAGCGCCAGTGCGAGCACAGGGGTGGATTTTGCCTATCTGGTGCAGCAAGCCAAGGCGGAGAGCAGTTTTAACCCGAGCGCGCAGGCCAAGACCTCCAGCGCGAGTGGCCTTTTCCAATTTATCGAATCCACATGGGAATCGATGATCGAGAAATATGGCGATAAGCACGGGATTGATACGGCGGGTAAGTCGCGGGACGAGCTTTTGGCCTTGCGGAAAGATCCGGTGGTTGCGTCCAATATGGCGGCGGAATTTGCAGGTGAGAATGAGCGGTTTTTGGAACGTAATTACGGCGGCGATATCGGCTCGACCGAGCTTTATTTCGCGCATTTCATGGGCGCGGGCGGCGCGGCTTCGTTTTTGAATGCGAAGGATGCAAACGGTAGCGATCCGGCGGCGGTGCTGTTTCCAAAGGCGGCGGCGGCAAATAAAAATGTGTTTTACGAGAGTGGGAGCGGGCGGGCGAAATCGCTTGATGAGGTTTATGCGTTTTTTGATGCGAAATTCTCGGTGAAGGATGCTGCGCCAATTGAAGATGCGCAGCCCGTGAGCGTTGTTTATGCCAGCGCGGATAAGGCAACGCCGAATTATAACGGGCTATATAATCCCGAGCATGTGGCGGCGCAATCGCCTCTTTCATCCTCCTTGCCGTTTTATGATCTGGTGCATTCTCCGCTCGAGATTATGCTGCTTAGCCAGCTTGAGAGTCCTTGGTCGAACGATTCTTAGTTGTCACCTTAAGCAATATCCCTTAACACTGCTTGCATGAATGATGATCGAATTCATGTCCTTGGCGGACAGTTGGAATTGCTGCAGCCCTTGGGCGGGTTTAAGACCTCTATTGATGCGGTTTTGCTGGGGGCGGCGTGCCCGGCGGAGGGCGGAGAGCGCGTGCTTGACCTTGGTTGCGGGGTTGGCAGTGCGGGTTTATGTACGCTGAGCCGTGTTGCCGAGGCGCGTTTGACGGGCATTGATATTTTGCCGCGCTCGGTTGAATTGGCGGAGAAGAATGCCGCGTTGAACGGGCAGGATGCGCGGGCGGCGTTTATTGCCGAGGATATCCGCGATTATGAGGGCGGGATGAACGCGGATGGGCATGGAGAGTTTGACCATGTTATTTGTAATCCGCCATATTTGGAGGCGGGTGCGCATATTCAATCGCCCTCGCCGGAAAAGCAAACGGCGATTGGGTTTGGTGAGGATGATATCGACCTTAAAGATTGGATCGACGCGGCGTATCGGAATATTAAGGTCGGCGGTAGCTTTACGATGATTAACCGCGCGGATCATACAGATAAGATTATTCAGGGTTTCGGGCGCAAGTTTGGCGCGGTGGAGATTATTCCGCTTTGGCCGAAATTGAGTATGCCAGCGAAGCGGGTTATTATCCGCGCGCGCAAGGATCGAAAATCGCCGTCCGTTATTCATGCGGGCGTTATTTTGCACCGCGAGAACGGTGAATATACGGACGCGGCGGAAGCGATTTTGCGCGATGGGAAGGCGTTGTTTTAGGTTTTGAGACACAGGGCAGTAACTCCATGCAATCCATGTCTCTTAAAGGGCTGGATTACACGGACGAGCCGTGTAATGACGGTGAGGGAAAAGGAGTAAATTATGGGACTTAAAAATACAGTTTGTAAGACATGTGATTTTATCGGTGATTTTCCGGTGATTGGCGGGGTGTTTAAGCCTAAACCGAAGGTAGCGATTATCCGCATGTCGGGGGTGATCGCGGATTCGGGGACGAAGCGCGGAGGGATTAGCTTTCAAAAATTCCGTCCTATTATTGATGAGGCGTTTGATGTTTTTGATTTACGCGCCGTGGCGCTTATCATTAACTCCCCCGGTGGTTCGCCTGCGCAATCTGCGCTTATTGCCGATCATATCCGGCGGTTGGCGGAGGAGAAAGATGTGCCCGTTTATGCGTTTATCGAGGATGTTGCGGCATCGGGCGGGTATTGGCTGGCTTGCGCGGCGGATGAGATTTACGGCAATGCGGCGTCGATTTCCGGCTCTATCGGGGTGATCTCGGCGGGGTTTGGCTTTACGGATTTGATCGCGCGTTATGGCGTGGAGCGGCGGGTTCATACTTCGGGCAAGGATAAGGGGTTTCTTGATCCGTTTGTGGAGGAGAAGCCAGCGGATGTTAAGCGCCTTAAAGCACTTCAAACTGACCTTCATGATCTGTTTAAGGATTGGGTGCGGGAACGGCGCGGTGAGCGCTTGGTTGCCGCGGATAAAGAGGTGTTTGAAGGGCAGTTCTGGACCTCGGCGCAAGCCGCAGAGCTTGGCATCATTGATGGTGTGGGCGAGGCGCGATCATTTGCGAAGGATAAGTTTGGTGATGAGATACGCTTTGCGGAGTTTGTTCCCGATAAGCGATTTATTCCGTCCTTGCTTGGGGCGGATGCTAAGGGTGGTCTTGTGGCGGATCTTGCGGAAACAGTTGAGAGCCGGTCTGTTTGGCAGAGATTTGGGCTTTAAGCTTTTTTGAACCACAGATGAACGCAGATTAACACAGATAACCCGTTCACCATTGCGAACGTAGTGAAGCAATCCAGCTCCGGCTCTTGCCGATGGCACGGGCGATGGATTGCCGCGTCGGGCGTTGCCCTCCTCGCAATGACATCAATCCTTTAGTTTGTTTGCCTGAGTTTGGTGGGGGCGGGGGTTAGGGGCATTGTTTTTATTGGCTTTTCCATCAGTTCGTTCCAAGGTGAGTTTTTGGCATAAGTGTTATGTTTGCGTATCAATTATAGGAAATAATTCATAATTTTGCAAGTTGGAATTTTTTGAAACACAGAGGTGCAGAGGGTACGGAGATTTTTATTGACATAATTTTTTTTGCTTTGTTAGAAATTTGAAAACTTAGGAATAAGTCAATGACACAAGATAATGAAAAAAAATGTAATTACAGGCCCATGGGTCAATGCAGCTGTTGATTTTGCCAAAAGCGAAAAACCCGGAAAAATTGTTAGCTCCAGACCTGCGCTTATTGCCTATTCCGTTGCTATAACTCTTGGGCTTATGGCTTATTGGAATCAGGATAAAAAGTTCATTCCGCCGACAGAATAATAGCAGGTAATCTCGATGCACATGTTCGTCTTGATTGTGGTGAAATTGATGAGGCAAGCTTTAGACGGTTTGCAGTTGTTGAGACATTAGATGCTCAAGATGATCGGCGCTGGCAGCAAGCTCTGGATGAGCTTAATTGGTTTGAAAATCTTATCGATGTAAGAATTGATATGGATGGTCCATCAGAATTTGATGATACTGCACCACATGGTGTTCTACGTTAGCACTTTAAATCTCCGGCTAAAAACTAACCAATCTTCTCCCGCAAAAACTTACCAACCTTATCCATATGAATCCGCTCTTGGCTCATGGTGTTGCGGTCGCGGAGGGTTACGGTTTGGTCTTCTAGGGTGTCGTTGTCGATGGTGAAGCAGTAGGGGGTGCCGATTTCGTCTTGGCGGGCGTAGCGTTTTCCTATGTTTTGTTTGATGTCTAGGTCTATGGCGTAATCTTCGCGTAAGGCTTGGTAGAGCTTTTGCGCGGGGGCTACGTGCTGATCCTTTGCCGTTAGGGGGAGGATGGCGGCCTTTTTGGGTGCCATGGCGGGGGTGAAGTTCAGGTAGACGCCGGAGGGGCGGGATTCATCAATGGTGTAGGCTTCGCAGATGAGCGCCAGCACGCCGCGCGTAAGGCCGGCGGCAGGTTCGATGACATGCGGCAGGTAGCGTTTGTTTTCTTGTTGGTCGAAATATTCGAGTTTTTGACCCGAATGTTCCTGGTGTTTTGATAGGTCGTAATCGCCGCGATGGGCGATGCCTTCTAGCTCGTCGAATTCGGGGTCGGAGAAGGGGTATTTGTATTCCACATCGATGGTGCGGGCGGAATAATGCGCTAGCTCGTCCTTTTCAATGTCGTGCATGAAGAGTTTATCCTCGCTCATACCAACGGAGATCCACCATTTCTTGCGCTGCTCGACCCAAAATTCGAACCACATTGCGTGGTCTTCAGGGGGGCAGAACCATTCCATTTCCATTTGCTCGAACTCGCGGCTGCGGAAGATGAAATTGCGCGGGGTGACTTCGTTGCGGAAGGCTTTGCCGATTTGCGCGATACCGAAGGGCGGTTTTACGCGCATGGAATCGAGGACGTTTTTGTAGTTGGTGAAGATGCCTTGGGCGGTTTCGGGGCGGAGGTAGGCTTTGTTGTCTTCGTCACGGATAACGCCGGGGAAGGTGTCGAGCATCATGGAGAATTGGCGTGGCTCGGTGAGGGTTCCGGTTTCTTTTGTGTCGGGGCCTTTGACCTTAGGATAATCGGCGGCGTCGATTTTGTCGAAGCTGATGAGCTCATAATCATTGATTTGGCGTTTTTGGAGGTGGGATTTTATGTCTGCGCTTTCGGTATTGTAGAAGGCGTACCATGTGTCGGCATCATCTGTTTTTGCGACGAGGAGGTGGTCGGCGCGGTAGCGGGATTTGGATTCGCGGCAATCGACCATCGGATCATTGAAGCCGCCGACATGCCCCGAGGCATGCCAGACTTTGGGGTTTTGGATGATTGCACTGTCGAGGCCGACGATGGAGACGGGGTTGCCGTCGGGGCCGATGGGGGGGCATGTGACCATATTATGCCACCATGAATCGCGCAGGTTGTTTTTAAGCTCAGTCCCTAATGGTCCGAAATCCCAAAAGCCGTTATAGCCGCCGTAGATATCAGAGGCCTGGAAGATGAAGCCACGGCGTTTGCAGAGGGCTACGATGTCTTTCATGTCAACTTTATCGGTCATTTTGGTACTTTCTTAGGGGTTAAATCCGGATGACTATAGCAAGCTTAGGGGGCATATTAAATATGTTAAGTTATGCATTTTTTGCATATCTAAAATGATTATTTGACATGGATATTTTTTTCCGCTATGGTTTGGTTAAGAATAAAAAAGATCGGATGAAATTATGAGCAGTGTAACGAGCGGAAGCGTTGCGGGCATTGCAGGCCTGAACCCTTTACAAGGAAAGCCTGGCGGCAATACAGCTGGTCGCTTGTTGACGAAAACAAATGAAGGTATGCAAAGCCTTAGCCCTGCTTGGCAACCGCCGATGACCAGCATGTATAATGCGGCGAGCGGCGCGGCGGCAAGTGCAAGCACCAGTATGCGTCAAGCGGTAGATCAATGGGCCGATATGGTCGTTGGATTATTTAATTGGAGCTCACCAGAGACAAGCATGGCGTAAGAATTTAAAGTTAGCAGCCCCAAAGGCGCGAAAAAGTATATACCCCCTACTCTCTCCAAAAATCTTTTTCGCGCCTTTTTCGGGTTAGGTGGGCCTGCAAAAGCATAGCTAGGGAATTTGACAGGAATGAAGGGATTACGGTAAGTTTTAGGTATGAGTGGATATGATACAGCGTTAGAAACCGACGATTCCAGTATTGCCGGCATTACTTTTGATGGTGGAGTTCAGGGGGCTAAAGATTTTCTGGCTACGGTTCGTCGTCGTGCGACACGCATTATTCGCGATGCGCCACGTGCTTATTATGACACGCTGGCTTTTTTGCAAAAATTACAGGATATGAATGCTGATTATTTTAGCAAGCAGCTACAATTCGGACATGGTGAAAACTTAAAGGATGATGATGTGACACCAGAAGGTTTCAGCCGCACTGCTCGTAACTTGATAGGTGGCATGGCGTTTTTATACGCTGCGCGTAGCATGGATATTAACAATCTGGATGCCCCGACTCTGGCGCAGCAAGTTTTGCAGCTTAATATGGACGATAGCGACGCCGCTTAACCTCCCCCACCATATCCCCCCTGCCGTGATCAGCACTGGCAGCGTGTGAAAAATTCTGCTAAGCGTTTTATCATTATGACGCGAAGAACAATCAAAGACATTAAAGCCTTTAAAGGTAAAGATACGCCGATGGTGTGCTTAACGGCATATACGGCGCGGGTGGCGGCGTTGCTGGATCGGCATTGTGACCTTTTATTAGTCGGGGATTCCATGGGGATGGTGATTTACGGGATGGATAGCACGCGGGGGGTTACGCTCGATATGATGATTAATCATGGGCGGGCGGTGATGCGGGGGGCGGAGCGCGCATGTGTTGTTGTTGATATGCCGTATGGGAGCTATGAGGGGGATGCTGATGTGGCGCTCGTTAATGCGCGGCGTGTAGTGGATGAGACGGGGTGCAGCGCGGTAAAGCTTGAAGGCGGGGTAGAGATTGCGCCGAGCATTAAGGCGCTCGTCACGGCGGGGATTCCGGTGGTCGGGCATGTTGGGTTGATGCCGCAAGCGGTCACTTCGCCCGAAGGATTTCGCGTAAAGGGGCGCGATGCGGATGCGGCGGCGCAGATTATAAAGGATGCGAAGGCGGTGGCGGATGCGGGGGCATTTGCGGTTGTGATTGAGGGTGTGATTGAGACGCTCGCGCGGGAGATTACGGATGCGGTTGGTATTCCGACAATCGGGATTGGCGCGTCGGTTGCCTGTGACGGGCAGATTTTGGTGACGGAAGATATGCTCGGGATTACGGGGGAGCGTGTGCCGAAATTTGTGAAGCAATATGCGGATTTTTCGCATGTGGCGGAAGACGCGGTTGCGCGTTATGCGGCAGAGGTGCGAGGGCGGACGTTTCCGGGGGATGCGCAGGTTTATAAGCCGAAAGCATAACTAACCTACACGTGTCATCCCTGCGAAAGCAGGGATCTCGTAATTTCAAGCAACCAGATCCCCGCCTACGCGGGGATGACGACAAAGATATAGCAATGATCATTTGCAAGACAAAAACGGAATTTGTAGCGGCGCGGGCGGGAATGCGCGGGCGGGTGGCGTTTGTACCGAGCATGGGGGCGTTGCATGACGGGCATTTGTCGTTGGTGAAGGAAGCGCGGGCGGTGGCGGATTTTGTGGTGGTGAGCATTTTTGTAAACCCCACGCAATTTGCGCCGGATGAGGATTTTGACAGCTACCCCAGAAATATAAATCGAGACGTATCGTTATTAAACTCCGCGAGCGTTGATTGCGTATTTTTGCCGGAAATTATTGATCTTTACCCCAACGGCCCTGCCCCGCACTTAACGGCGACGGATTTCGGGGATGCGGCGCGGGGTTTGGAAGCGAAATTTCGGCCGCATTTCTTTGACGGGGTGTGCAGCGTTGTGCATCGGTTGTTTGAGATTGTTAGACCGGATGCGGCGGTATTCGGGGAGAAGGATTATCAGCAATTGATGGTTATTCGGGAGATGGTGGCGGGGTTGGAGATGCCGATTGAGATTGTGGGAGCGCCGATTGCGCGGGATGAGCATGGGTTGGCGTTATCCTCGCGTAATGCCTATTTGAGCGCGGAAGAATTGGCGGTAGCGCGGACACTTAATACATCATTGCGAGTACCCGGAGGGCATAAACATTAGCGAAATAATCAGGCATCTGCTGTTACCGATAGTGCAGGTGATGGATTGCCGCGTCGGCCTGAAGACCTCCTC
>JBOEFZ010000072.1:0-59637 GCA_050633165.1 Alphaproteobacteria bacterium
AATGTATGAAAGTTGACGCGGGATGGAGGAGTCCGGTAGCTCGTCAGGCTCATAACCTGAAGGTCGTAGGTTCAAATCCTACTCCCGCAACCAATTTACTATTTACGAACCGTTCTAACGCCAGTTATGAGCGGTTTTTTAATGCCTAAAACCCCAGTTTCTGCGCCGTTTTCAGACCATAGCTGTTCACAAGCTCAGGCAACACGCTCCCCCAAAAACACCATCATTTCGTTAAAATAGTGCTATTCTCTCAGAAAGCTGTCGGCTGGATGCCATTTAACCGACAGGTCGTTAGCCTTTGTTTTCTATGGATATTTTCTGTTTTGGTGTTTTCCCAGTTCGAAATTAAAACCGCCCCTCCAATAAAAAGTTAGAGAAAATTCAAATTTTCATCGTCGTTTTTCGCCTCAATCTCATACCAGAAGAAAGTGAGAGTTTCCGCTGGACTAACTGCCCGAGCGAAGCATTCATGTGTAAACAACGAATTTGGGAAGGAAAATCGATGTATAACAATGAGATAGAAAAAGAGATTGCTCTTTTGAGTTATCAGGAAACGTCCTATTTAAGGGATATGTGGCAGAGCTATTTTGACAGCCCGCCGCCTAAGTTTAACAAATCAACCTTGGTCAATCGCCTTGCTTACCGCATGCAGGAGCTGGAATATGGCGGGCTTCCCCAAGATATCAAAAACCGCCTTTATGATGCCGCGAACGGTAAAAAGCCGAAACGTAAACAACTGGTGACAAGACCCGTCGCTGGCACAAAGCTAATCCGCGAGTATGACGGTCAAGAGCATCATGTAACGGTTCTGGCGAAGGGATTTGAATATCAAGGCACGGTTTATAAGAGCCTCAGTGGGATCGCTTTTAAAATCACAGGCACGCGCTGGAACGGCAATGGCTTCTTTGGGCTGATTAGATCGGTGAAGGATAAGGCGGCATGAAACAGGAAAAGAAAAAAATCCGCGCCGCCATTTATACGCGCAAATCTACTGAAGAAGGGCTGGATAAAGAGTTCAACACGCTTGATGCGCAACGTATCTCAGGCGAGGCTTATATCAAATCCCAAGAGCATGAAGGCTGGGAAGTGATTGATGAGCAATATGACGATGGTGGCTTTACGGGTGGGAACATGGATCGCCCCGCACTTAAGCGCCTGCTGGACGACATCAAGGCGGGAAAGATTGATGTGGTTGTTGTTTACAAGATTGATCGTTTGTCGCGCTCTCTGACCGACTTTGCGCAAATGGTGGCAATCTTTGATGAACACAACACTAGCTTTGTGTCGGTCACCCAGCATTTTAACACGCAAGATTCAATGGGGCGGCTGACGCTCAATATTCTTTTTAGCTTTGCCCAGTTTGAGCGTGAGGTCATTGGCGAGCGTATCCGCGATAAATTCGCCGCCTCCAAACAAAAAGGCATCTTTATGGGCGGTGCATTGCCGCTGGGCTATCAGGTGGAAGACCGGAAGCTTTATATTGATAAACAAGAAGCCGAGACCGTCCAGCATATTTTCAAGCGCTTTATTGCACTGCGCTCGATCACGAAGCTTTTGAAGGAACTAAACCGCGATGGTTATCTCACCAAAAAATATGTGAGCGGTACTGGTAAAGAGCGCGGTGGCAAGCCCATGAATAAGCAGTATCTGTACCGAATGTTTAAAAACAAAATCTATCTCGGCAAGATTGTTCATAAAGATAAAATCTATGAAGGTCAGCATGAGGCAATCATCTCGCAAGAGCTATGGGATAAAGCGCAAGCCATATTTAAAGAAGACCCCATCAAGCGCGGTAATTACACGCGCAACCGTCACCCCGCATTGCTGCGCGGTCTGGTGCGGTGCGAGTGCTGTGATTGCGCGATGACACCGAGCTTTACGGTTAAGAAAAAACGCACCTATCGATATTACACGCCAACCACAGTTATTCATCAGCACTATAAAGCATGTAAGGTTGGGCCGATCCCCGCTTCAGAAATTGATGCGCTGGTGGTGGGACAGATTAAGCAAATGATTGAATCTCCTGAAATGCTCACCAGAACATATGCTGAAATCAAGAAGTCTGAAGACATGCCCTTTGATTTTGGCTTGGAGGAGTTGAGACAAAAAATCAAAGGCTTTGATAAATTTTGGAAACGTATGACCCCAGAAGAACAGCAAAGAGTAACCGAGCTGTTGGTTAAAACTGTCGCAGTCAATACTAATGCGATCAAAGTTGATCTGCGCCTAGAAGGGTTTTCGACGATTATCAATAAACTACAGGGAAACGAACATGAATACGCTGGTCTATAATGATGATGATAAAATACTGAGTATCACAATCCCAGTCAGCTTTAAGCGTAAACAGAGCCGTAAGACGATTGTCTCGCCAACAGGTAAAAACATTCAGGCCATCGCCGAGATTGAGGGACCGAAACAAGATATGGTTTTTGTCTCTGCGCTGGTCAAAGCATTCTCCTGGCAAGAAAAGCTAGATGCAGGCCATTACGAAACGCCAAAAGAGCTGGCGCAAAAAGAAAAGATTGAGCCAACACACATGTACCGCCTGATGCGCCTTACCTTGTTAGCCCCAGATATTATTCAAGCCATCATGAATGGTACTCAGCCCCGCGCATTAACATTGCAAAGCGTAATACGCGGTTTTCCTGTTTCATGGCGCGAACAGCGCGATATGTTTGGTTTTAGCAAACCCTAACCAATAAACATTCAAAAGCATGTGAGCGTCCCATTGGGGCGCTTTTTTTTGTTTGTGTGTCGTCGTTTTAGAAGCCCTTTGCATACCAGCATGAATAGGAACAAAGAAAGGAAATCCTATCATGCCAGAGCAAAGTTTAAACGCCGATCAAATGAGCGCTAATGCACGTATTCAAGAAGTCGCCAAGATATTATCAGCCGTTGTTTTACGTGATCTAACATCGCCTTCTGATACACATGCAGAATCGAACAATGTGCCGAGTAATTTGTCAAAGGAATGATGTTTTATATCATTCCTTTGTATGACCACTTTCCAGATGCCTAAAAAATATCCTTCTAGCAAAGGTTGTAGATGCCTGTTGACTGGGGTTTTTGAGTACGTGCGTATTTGTACATGCCAGTTTTGACCTGTAAGCGGCTGAAATAATACTCAGATTTTGCATTCTTTCCTCTGCGGAGACTTTTCTCCGCTGAACAAAAGAGGAAAGCAAAATGTCGAACAATCGTTACGGCGGCGTAGACTCCTACGCCGCTTTTTTTATTGGTTATAAAGCCAGAACACTTACAAAATCACCGTTTTTTACGGCAGATGATTTTGAAGATCTCCAGCAAGAATTGATGCTGGCATATCTTCATGCATGGCCCAGTTTTGATGAAAGCAAAGGTGATCGCCGGAGCTTTATTAAAGCAGTGGTGAATAATCACGCGGGGCGTTTAATCAGAGAAGCAGAAGCACAAAAGCGCTGGACGGGTCAAACAGAGCTGTCTCTTTCTACAATCATAGGAAGTGACGATAGCACTACAGAACTGGGCGATGCCATCTCAAGTGAGCAATCAATCTGGGGTGATGTCTTTGCGTTAAACTCGTTTGAAGCTGCCGAACAAAATATGGACTTAAGAAAAGTGCTTTCTGAGATGCCTGACGATATTCGGGCAACTTATGAATTGCTGAAAGATCAGAGCATTACTGAGGCTTCTCAAGTCACCGGTATTCCGCGCACAACGCTGTCCAGCAGAGCAAAACGCCTGCGTCAATATTTGGAAGGATTACAGCCTAAAATATAATTCAAAATATTTTTTCATTTTCCGTCGTCGTTTCGAGAAGCGTTCGCATACCAACACTTATAGGAGCAACAAACTCTAATAAGGAAAAGGATAAATGAACAAATCAATAGATGACCATATCGATGCTGGTGAGGCTGTTTTCAAGTGGGTGCAACACACGCCTGTAGGACAATTAAAAACGCTTGAAGATAGCAAGCTGTCCGAACTGCGCGAGGAGCTGATCAAGGAAGTTCGCAGTGTCGGTCGCGCCCTGCAATGGGTTGACGGCATTATTAAACTCAAAAACATTGAGCGTCATAAGACGAGCAATAAGAATGCATGAGGGCATCATGCATGGCAGATCATAGCAACCCAAACGTCATCGCGTTAAAGCCACCTGACGCGAAAGACATCAAACAGCGCTTATTACAAAGCCTACCATCAACGCTGCACGCCTTGTTGCCAAATGGTGTGCTTCGCGCTGGAAAGTTTATCGTGGGTGATATCAACGGCGGTAAAGGCGAAAGCCTTGTCGTTGAAATGAATGGCTCAAAGGCTGGTTTATGGCATGATTTTGCCACTGGCGATGGTGGTGACATTCTTGATCTGTGGGCTAGTGTGAAAGGTTTTGATCGCAAAAGCCAATTTAAAGAACTGATCACCGATATTCAAAGCTGGATTGGCGGCGGAATTCCAACGTCCCAGCCAAAACAATGCAAACAAAACGGCTATAAACAATCTCAAAAATTAGGCGAGCCGACAGCCAAATGGGATTATACCGATGCACATGGGGCGCTAATTGCCAGTGTGTATCGCTATGACCCCAAAGGTCAGCGTAAGCAATTCCGTCCATGGGATGCTGTTAAAGGCGTTATGAAAGCCCCTGATATTCGCCCTTTGTATAACCAGCCCAATATCGCCAAAGCAAAAACAATTATTCTTGTTGAGGGTGAAAAATGCGCCGATGCATTAATCGGCTTAGGCATCTGCGCCACCACCGCCATGAACGGTGCAAAAGCGCCGATTGATAAAACAGACTGGTCACCTCTTAGAGGCAAACAGGTGTTGATCTGGCCTGACCATGATGAGGCTGGATTGAGCTATGCTCGCAGGGCAGCAAGTGCTTCTGCTCGCGCTGGGGCGTTACAGGTCAAGATACTTAAAGTCCCGCCTGAGAAGCCCCCTAAATGGGATGTCGCCGATGCTGTCGCAGAAGGTTTAAATATCCACGATATATTGAAAAACTGGGATCGGGTTGTGGCAAAAGATAAGCCGATCAAGCCTGATACCATTCCGCTTTATAGCGTTGCAGATCTGCAGGCCGATCGCAGCCCCATGCCCGAAGATCTAATATCCCCTCGCGTTCTAACGCCGGGTGGCATGTTGGTGTTTGGCGGCGCACCCAAAGTGGGTAAAAGTGATTTTCTTATATCACTACTCGCTAACATGGCCGCAGGTCAGAGCTTTCTTGGGTTATCCAGCAAGCGTCCCTTGCGCGTTTTTTATCTGCAGGCGGAGGTTCAATATCATTATCTACGAGAGCGCATTCAAAAGCTCCGTTTGCCAGATGAAACGCTGGAGCGGTTAAGTCAGAACTTTGTGATGACGCCACAAATTCGGCTGATACTCAATGATGGAGGTATCGATAAGATTGTGCGCTCTGTTAAGGCGCGTTTTGGTGAACGGCCCCCTGATATCATCGCCATTGATCCCATTCGTAATGTGTTTGATGGCGGTGGGATTGGTGGAGAAAATGATAATGATGCGATGATGTTCTTCCTCTCTCAGCGGGTGGAGGAATTGCGCAATCAGATTAATCCAAACGCTGGGTTAATTCTTGCGCACCACACAAAGAAAGTTTCCAAGAAATATGTTGAAGAAGATCCGTTCCAAGCGCTCAGCGGCGCTGGTTCTTTGCGGTCTTATTACACATCGGGCATTATCCTTCACCGCCTTGATGAAATGCGCCCCGAGCGTAACCTCATCTTTGAGCTTCGCAATGGGCCAGAGATTGCGCAAAAAACAATAGTGCGCGATGCATCGGGCTGGCGTGAGATCGATAATCAAGCAGAACGACTTGCTATGCGCTCACAGGCAGTAAAACTTGATGCCCAACAGCTGCGCAAAAAAGATACTGTCATTGGTTTAATTTACAGTGAAGCTTCCCAAGGGCGCGTTTATACCGCGCGGCAATTTTCGGATACGTTTGAAAACAAGTCAGGCTTGGGAAGCTCTCGTTCTTTGCGCAACCGTTTGAATGCGCTTAGCACCAAGGGGCATATCAAATTCTTTAAGAATGCTGATACTTACGGCCTGCCTCAAGCGCAGCGTAGTCGCCAAGGGTATATCTGTGTTGAGGATATGGCGCTGGGTGACGGCACGCGCATTTTGCCGACGCATTTCAAACATCCAAAAACCAATGAAGTCCTCCCTGTTGATGATCCTGAAAACTGGATCGTCGCTCTTAATGATGGAGGGTTATCATGATTCCCACTGCATCATATTTTATTGCCTACTGCCCACTGCTGGTCACCAGTTTGCCCACTGGACTGAAACAAAAACAGCAGAAACAAAAGCATTGTCGCAATAATTCTAGTGGGCAACTGCCCACTGTCTTTGCCCACTTGCCTACTGCTCAAACGCTAGAACCAGCAGCGGTTTCATTCAGTGGGCAGTGGGCAAGATTTCCCTTACTCCTACGGAGTAATGCTGACGCTTTCCCAATCAAGGGAAAAGCGATCAGCATCCAAGACCCTCAAAAACAATTTCAAGAATTAACAATAACAAGGAGATGAAAAAGCCATGGCAGAAAACAAAACCATCACGGAAAGAGAAAAATATGTTGAAGAACGACTACGAGAAGCAGCGCGAACGCTAAGGCGACTGCCTGATAAAAAAGTCCAAGGCTATATCAGCGCATGGCCAGCTATCGTTCGTGATGAAATGGAAATATTGCAGATGGAAACGCAACCCATGCGCATTCGCCCCAGCAGTCAAGATATCAGCGAGATGGAAGAAGTGATCTTCGTGTGGCTTCGCTGGCTGGATGTAGAACAGCGCAAGCTGGTCTGGTTACGTGCCGAGCGTGTGCGTTGGAAGCTCATTTGTGGGCGGTTCGGCGTTGGTCGCACTAAGGCGTGGGAGATGTACAAACACGCGCTGGCAACAATGGCAAAAAGGATTGATTAATAGCTTGATAACCCTCGGAAATGAAGCGTTACTGGTGTTAACAAAGGAGACAAACCAATGACAAACACACAAGAAAAAAGAACGGCGCTGGACGCTTTTATCGAACACAAGACCCGCATTGATGCGATGCTGGAGCGCCTGCAGGCGGCAAGCGCGGATCACTTTGAAAGCAACCCCGAGGAGATACGCTGGGGCGACGCAGGCTTTTTAGCGGATATTGCCAGCGACCTTGAACACATCACCGACCGCGTTTTTAAGGAGGGTGAATATGCCTAAAGCCACACAGCGACAGTCTTGATTTTCACGACGTGGCCGTCTGGTGCTTAAAAGACGCACTACAAGCCGCCTACGAGGCAGGACTTCAGTCAAAACCTTAATGTATCTTATTATTTACCCTAAATACCATAAGGGAAACAATAAGATACATTAACCTTCAAATAACTTGACTTTTCCTTTAATGTTTCTTATTATTTACATTAACCCTCGTAAGGATAAACATAAGATACATTAAAGGTGAAGCCATGAGTAAGAGAACATATCTACCAATACCTGTACAGAAAGCATTAAGGCAGCTGGGAAAAGATATTAGCGATGCTCGACGCCGCCGCCGTATCGCAGTGAAGCTTATGTCTGAACGCGCTGGGTTTTCTCGTATTACTTTATCTAAAATTGAAAAAGGCGATCCCAGTGTATCTATGGGGTCATATGCCTCTGCTCTCTTTGTTTTAGGTATGTCGGATCATTTGGCACAAGTCGCTGATGCTTCGCATGATATTGTTGGACGCGAGTTGGAAGATGAGAGCCTCCCTCAAAGAATTAGATCACCTCAAAGTGACAAAGGAGAAAGCAATGAGTAGTCAACAAATATACGTTTCAATTGAACTTGGCGAACAGACTCACAGCGTTGGAAAACTCTGGTTTCACCAGCGTGGGTCACGTCAAAGTGCGTCTTTCGAATATGATAAAGATTGGCTGAGGCATTCTGAAAAATTTGCTCTTGATCCAGCACTCCAATTAACGGAAGGCGCGTTTCATACGACGCCAGATCAGATATTATTTGGCGCTGTTGGCGATTCAGCACCTGATCGCTGGGGGCGCGTTCTCATGCGTCGCTCTGAAAGTGTGCGTGCTAAATCTTCAGGAGAAGCTATAAGAACGCTATCAGAAGCAGATTACTTGCTCGGCGTGAATGACGAGGCTCGCCAAGGTGCTTTACGCTTCTCATTGGAAGACGGTGGACCGTACTTAACACCTCAGGATAAGCAAAGCATTCCCCCTTTAATTGACCTTCCTCGATTATTATCGGCGACAGAACGCTATTTGGACGACGATGAAACAGCAGAAGATTTGAAGATATTATTAGCACCGGGGTCATCTCTTGGTGGTGCAAGACCAAAAGCGTCGGTTAGGGATAAAGATGGTAGCTTAGCTATTGCAAAGTTCCCTAAAAAAGATGACGAGTTTAATGTGGTCGTCTGGGAGGCAGTGGCACTCACCCTCGCTGAAAAAGCTGGTATTAAAACAGCAGGATGGCGGCTTGAAACAATCATGGACCAGCCTGTTTTGATTTTACGGCGCTTTGATCGCGTTGAAGGTCATCGTGTTCCATTCTTATCAGCCATGAGCATGTTGGGAGCAAAAGACAATGACCCTCATAGCTACCTTGAAATCGCCTATGCCATTACACAGCATGGGGCAAATCCAAATGATGATCTAGAAGAGTTATGGCGACGCATTATTTTTACTGTCATGATTTCAAATACTGATGACCACCTTAGAAACCATGGATTTTTATACGAGCGACACAAGGGATGGATATTATCACCAGCCTATGATGTGAACCCAACGCCTATTGAGGTGAAAGCACGTATGCTATCAACATCGATTGATTTTGATGATCCCACCGCGTCCATTGATTTAGCGTTTTCGGTCATTGATGACTTTCGAATTAAAAAACCTAGAGCGAATGAAATTGCAAAAGAAGTCGCACTTGCTGTTAGCGAATGGAGGAATGTTTCAGCACAGTTTGGTTTAAGCAAAAAAGAAATGGATCGCATGGCTTCTGCTTTTGAACATGAAGATTTGAAGAAGGCACTTGATGAAAAAATTGGAAACTAAAAACATAGAAGAATGGTCAGATCAAGATTTAGAAGATGAAATATCAAGAATTCAATCAGTAATAAAAGATTGGGCAGTATCTAAAGATCTATGGTTTGACTGTGGTTTTAAATCATATTTAGAACATGTAAATGGAGAGCCGAGTTCTCCACCCGTAGTAACGATTTTGTGGTCTGAAGGTGATTTTCGACGGTTTGTTTTTGATGGGATAGATGGTTTAGACACAGAGTTTTTCGATTTACTCGAAGATCATGGTTATTGCTTTGAGAACACTGATGGAGTTACGGCTGAAATATACCCAAATGACGAAGCTTTATCAAAAAAATTTGAAGAGTATTTTCACTGGCAATGGGTCTGTAGCCTTGTCAAAGAAGATACTGCCGATGTTTATGATGAACTGTATTCTCATTTTGTAACTAACCCAGATGATTTGCATAAATTGCATTGGCGTGAATTTGAAACCTTACTGTTCCGAATTTTTCAAAACCATGGCTTTAAAGCCATTCTAGGCCCCGGACGTGGAGACGAAGGTGTCGATATACAGTTGTGGCAAGAAGATCCTCTAGGAGATATACTCACAGTAGTTCAAGCTAAAAAGTATGCTGAAAATTTATCTATTAATCACACAGAGGTGGCGGCTTTATTTGGTGTAAAACATGACAAGGAAGCTGACAAAGCTCTGTTTGTTACAACATCTAAATACGCCCCCGTTGCGAAGAGGTTTGCAGCTAGACACTCTAATGTCATGCAATTAGCTGAGAAAGAACATATCATTGATTGGTGTAGTAAAGCCACCGCTGGTGTTATTGCAGATAAATCGTCTCTTTTATCGCCTAAAAGTATAGAAACAATAGTGGATAGGCTTTCCAGAGAACCAGACCATCGCATTGTTCATGCTTCGTGGGGGTATGATATGATACACAATGATTTTGCTGTTGTTGTAAAAGAAAGTAAGCATGCTGCATTATTGATGGGACTTACAAATCAAACTGTGACCGATGATGGTTATGGGCAGATGGGTACTGAAATACCAATTTTAGATCCAAGCTTAAGTAAATCCCTTTTAAGCTCTGACAATGTATGGCGTGCTAAACGAAGCGAAGAAAATGGACGAATTTCTTATTGGGATGGCCGGCGCTTGTTTTGGGTATGGGATAAACAGCCAATGAATTTTAACTATATGAACTAAAAAATGTTCGCGAACATAATTGTTGCGGACACGGCGAACAAAATCTCTTAGTCTTTTATATAAGATCGCAGGAATTGACCCCTCAAGCCACGGATACCCGTGGCTTTTCCCTTTTCCCTTCCCTGATATGCAAAAAGGTACTTCCGGCGATCTTTCCCTATGCGGCGGGCTTAGGCGCAGTGTTTCTTTAGTCACACCTCAAAAATTTGGGTCCGCAGTCCGCACTTAAAAATACTTATTAACCCAGCAGAAAACCTCGCTTTCGAGGTTTTTATTTTAGTGCGTACCCAAAATATGGGGTGCGTACCCGAATTCTGCTGACTTGAAAACCAAAGGAAGTTGTTTTGTGGATAGTCGTTCCCTCTCAGTTTTGTCGCTGTGCGCCGGCGTTGGCGGACTCGACCTTGGCATTAGAATGGCGCAGCCAAATGCTCGAACAGTCTGTTTTGTCGAGATCGAAGCATTTGCGTGCGAAATCTTGGCAACGCGCATGGAAGACAAAACCATGGATGAAGCGCCTATTTGGACGGATTTACGCACCTTCGATGGCAAGCCATGGCGTGGCCTCGTGGATTGCATCACTGCGGGTTATCCGTGCCAACCCTTCAGCGTCGCTGGAAAACAAAAAGGAAAAGACGACCCAAGACATCTCTGGCCAGATGTGTTTCGCGTGGTTCAAGAAATCTCTCCAAGGCTCTGTTTCTTTGAAAACGTACCAGGACATTTACGACTGGGGTTTGAGCAAGTCCACGATGACTTATCCAGCTTGGGTTACTGCGTTAAGGCAGGCTTGTTCTCAGCGGCGGAAGTCGGTGCATCTCATAAACGGGAGCGATTGTTCATTTTGGCGTACCGTGAAAGCGACAGAGCCGATGGGTGGTTGTCTCACTTACAAGAAATTCAAAGAACGATTGGATGCGGGCATGCCATTGAGCCTTCGGGATCAAGTGAAGCATATGTGGCCAACAGTGAGGGTGTCCTCGGCGAATGGCCCGTGCAAAAAGGAAATAGAGGCAAACAACCCCAAATGCCGTCTGGAAGTTTCGATTGTGAATTGGGCAACACCGAACACATTGGATCATCTGCCGCCACGCTCACCCGAAGCGATGAAGAAACTGATGGGGCCGAACGGCCAGAGAGCAGGAAGAACGCGTCCCAGCAATCTGAGAGAGCAAATCAACTGGCCAACGCCGATAGCGTCGGAACAGAAATACCGCCTGAAGGGAAATTCGCAACAAAGCAAGGGTTTAACGTCGACAGTTATCAAATCGCACCATTCCCACCCGGGTCAAACGGAGATTGGGACGAAATCCCAACCAGTCTTAAACCCGCAATTTGTCGAATGGCTGATGGGCTGGCCAATCGGGTGGACAGAATTCGAGCCTGTGGAAACGGTGTCGTCCCATTGGCTGCCGCTTATGCGTGGGCAACTCTTACAACTACAAGAAATGGAGAATAATTTTCATGACAGACAATCAAAATCTTGAGCTTAAGATCGAGCATATTTCTGTGAACGAGCTTACGCCCTATATCGGCAATGCTCGCACGCACTCAGAGCAACAAGTTGCGCAAATCGCAAACTCCATGACTGAGTTTGGTTTTGTAAATCCCATTCTTCTGGGCAAAGATAATATTATCATCGCAGGGCATGGCCGTTTAATGGCGGCAAAGATGCTGGGCGTAAAAACTGTGCCTGTTATTCATCTGAAGCATTTGAATGAGACACAACGACGCGCCTTGGTTATTGCCGATAATAAGATTGCGGAGAATGCTGGTTGGGATGAAACACTTCTTCGGCAAGAGTTAACGGCGCTGGATGATCTTGATTTTGATCTCGATATTTTGGGCTTTGATACGTCTGAATTGGAAGAGTTTTTATTGGACGATAATGACGCTGGCTTAACGGATGAAGATGCCGCGCCAGAAGTACCAGAAAAACCAATCAGTGTTTTAGGTGATATTTGGATTTGCGGTGATCATAAAGTTTTGTGCGGCGATTCAACACAAATTGATAGCTACAATAATCTGCTTGGTGATGAGCTGGCGGACATGGTTTTCACAGACCCACCTTATAATGTAAATTACGCCAACTCTGCCAAAGATAAAATGCGCGGTAAAAACCGTCCGATTAAGAATGATAATCTCGGCGATGACTTTGGTGGTTTTTTATATGACGTCTGCACAAATCTGATGATGACCTGCAAAGGTGCAATGTATATTTGCATGAGTTCTTCAGAGCTACATACGCTTTATGATGCTTTTGTTGGCGCTGGCGGTAAATGGTCAACTTTTATTATCTGGGCAAAAAACACATTTACGCTGGGGCGTGCTGATTATCAGCGCCAATACGAACCCATTTTATATGGTTGGAAAGATACGAATAAACACTTCTGGTGCGGAGATCGCTCTCAAAGTGATGTGTGGTTTGTAAATAAACCTGTTAAAAATGACCTGCACCCCACGATGAAACCCATTGAGTTGGTGGAGCGTGCCATTCAAAACTCCAGTAAAACCAAAGATATTGTATTGGATGCTTTTGGTGGCTCTGGCTCAACGATGATCGCCAGTGAAAAAACCGGCAGGCGCTCTCGCCTTATTGAGCTTGATCCGAAATATGTTGATGTAATAGTAAAACGCTGGGAGGAATTTACGGGTAAAAAAGCAACTCTGGCCAGTAACGGCCAGAGCTTTGAAAAGTTAGAAAAGGAGCGCGTTTAATCGGCTTGCTTCTTTATGAAATAGCGGCGCTCGCCATCGATGCGTTCGCTGGTGATGGTGATGTTGTTTTTCTTCATCGTTGATAAATGCCCGCGCACGGTATGATTTTGCCAGCCTGTTTGTTTGGCAATCTCTTCGATGGTTGTGCCTTTCTCTGCTTCTAAGAGGTTTTGTACCAAGGCTTTCTTGGTGATTTTGGGTGCTTCCGCTGGGGCTTTGGGGGCTAGTTTTTGTGTTTGTGGTGTTGTCATGGTTTTTGCTCCTTTTGTTAAAAATTATCCTTAATCAACAGGTACATGAACGCTTCAAAAAACGACGAAGTAAAGTTGAATAGATCAAAAAAAGCGAGGAATTATGGGGCTTTCAATTAGAGCATATGCACGCCATCGCGGTGTTACGGATAAGGCGGTTAGAAAGGCCATCACGGCTGGGCGTATTACACCGAATAAGGATGGCACGATTAACGCAAAAAAGGCTGATAAGGAATGGAAAGATAACACTGATAAATCAAAACAGCGCCCCATTATTAAAGATCCCAATTACGACCCAGAACAGGCTGCGCAAAATGTAAACCAAGTTCTCCAAGAGTCAGGGAAAGATATAGATGATGGCAGCTCGCAAGGGCATCCGTCCTTTATTAAAATCAAAACAGCACATGAGCTTTACAAAGCTCAGCTTACACAGCTCGCCCTGCAGGAAAGAAAAGGACAGTTGATCAATAAGGAAATGGTGAAAGCGCAAATCTTTAAATTAGGGAGGCAAGTACGAGATAGCTGGGTGAACTGGCCTGCACGAATTTCACCATTAATGGCAAAGGAGTTGGAGGTTGATGAACACGCTCTCCATACAATTTTGGAAAAGTATGTGCGGGAGCATCTAAATGACATTGGGGAGGGAAAACTTAAACTCGATTAAATCAGGTCTTATAAAACATGACGGCGCGTTTGTTCAAAACACGTATCTGAAGAGTTTTGTTCCTGAAGAATATTACTTGGTATCTGAATGGGCTGATAAATATCGCTTACTCTCTGGTAAATCATCGGCTGAACCCGGGCTTTGGAAGACGTCGCGTACACCATATTTGAAAGAGATCATGGATCAGCTTTCAACCAGCAATCCTGCGCAGCGCATTGTCTTTATGAAGGGGGCGCAGATCGGCGGGACTGAGGCTGGCAATAACTGGATTGGGTACATCATTCATATCGCCCCGGGGCCGATGATGGCGGTCTCCCCTACGGTAGATTTGGCAAAGCGTAATTCAAAACAGCGGATTGACCCTCTATTGCTCGATGTTCCTGAATTACTGGAGCGTGTTAGACCTGCCCGCGAACGTGATAGTGGTAACACTATTTTGAGCAAAGATTTTCAAGGCGGTGTCTTGATTATGACGGGTGCGAATTCGGCAGCGGGGTTACGATCCATGCCTGCACGATATTTGTTTATGGATGAGATTGATGCGTATCCCGGTGATGTAGGAAATGAAGGAGATCCAATTTTATTGGCAGAGCGACGCTCCGCAACATTTAGGCATCGCCGAAAGATTTTTATGGTGAGTACGCCAACGATTAAAGGAATATCGCGGGTGCAACGTGAGTTTGAAAAAAGTGATCAGCGGTACTTCTTTGTACCATGCACCAAATGTGACCATTTCCAGCCGTTGCAATTCACGCAACTGCGTTGGCCAGAAGGATCACCGCATGAGGCGCAATATGCCTGCGCCGAATGTGGTCATCTGATGCATAATTCGGACAAGACACAAATGTTGTCTAAAGGTGAATGGCGAGCGACTGCCGAGAGCGCCGATGGTACGGTAGGTTTTCACCTATCATCACTTTACAGCCCTGTTGGCTGGTTTTCTTGGTCTGATGCTGCGGTGTTGTTTGAAGAAGCAAAACGTAACCCTGATTTAATGAAAGGGTTTGTAAATACGGTCTTGGGAGAGCCTTACGAGGAATCTTCCGAAGCCCCAGAATGGCAACGATTATACGAGCGCCGAGAGAGCTTTTCTCAAAGCATTGTGCCGAAAGAAGGTTTGTTCTTAACCGCTGGCGTTGATGTGCAAAAAGACCGCCTTGAATGTGAGGTTGTGGCATGGGGGCGCGGTAAAGAAAGCTGGTCTGTTGATTATATCATCATTGATGGTGATACAGCGCGACCAGAAACATGGCAACGCCTTGATAGTGAGGTTTTGCAAAAGGACTGGCCACATGCCAGTGGTCATAGCATGCCGATCCGCGTTATGGCGGTTGATTCTGGATATGCGACGCAAGATGTTTATGCCTTTGTCAAAAATCATCCGCAGGCAGTCTGGGGTGGGTCTGGCGCACGTGCCAGCCAACCGCGCACTGCGGTCGCTGTTAAAGGGCAAGCGCGTGATACGGCGCTGATCTTAAGCGTTTCAAAAGCAGATGCTGGCGGCAAACGTCGGGGTTTGCGTGTTTGGAACGTATCGGGGCCAGTGGCAAAGATGGAGCTTTATCGCTGGTTAAAACTGGAATGGCCAACACAAGAAGCACAAGCTGATGGTGTTGCGTTTCCACCGGGAAGTTGTCACTTCCCGCAATATGGCGAGGAGTATTTTAAACAACTTACGGCAGAGCGCCGCGTTATTCGCATTCACAAAGGCTTTCCAAAAGCCACGTGGGAGAAAGATCCAAGTCGTAACAACGAGGCTTTGGATTGCCGTGTTTATGCACGCGCGGCGGCAAGCATCTATGGCTTGGACCGTATGTCTGATTATCGCTGGAGACGACTGGAAGAAGCGCTGGGTATGAAAGCAAACATCCCAGCACGCGGTGTTGAAATGCCCGTCACAACTGAAACAAGGAGCGCACCACGCGATCCTGAGAAACCTAAATCGCGGTTTACGCAGCGCAAAGCCGTTAAATCTGACGATCCGTATTTATAAGGAAACATAACATGTCTGAAACATTGCTAGAGCTTGAAGCCCGATTGCTTCAGGCAAAAGAAGCTCGCCATAAATTACTGACCGGCACGCAAGAAATAACAGTGAGCCTGCATGGTTACGGTGCAACAACATACAGCCAAGCCAATATTGCTGGACTTGAGCGTTACATCAATGAGCTGAAGCAGGATATTGCCAAGAAAAGTGGTAAATCACGCCGTGGCATTATTCGCACCAGCTTTTAAGGGTTATAAAATATGGTTCAATTATTAGATAGTTCAGGCAATCCCCTGAAGGCGATTGATACGGCGCACCGCGCGGCATCACATCGTTCTCGGGAGCTTTCCAGTTGGCTGCCGCCACTTGGGTCTGCCGATAGTGATTTGCTGGGTGAGTTGCCAACGCTTGTATCGCGCTCACGTGATCTGACCCGAAACCACGGTGTGGCGGCTGGGGCAATGCAAACACTCAGTGATAATGTTGTTGGTACTGGTCTTCGCCTTTCTGCAACGCCTGATTATAAGGCGCTGGGAAAAGATAAAGCATGGGCAGATGATTGGGCGCGAGATGTTGAATCGCAATGGCGTGCATGGGCAGAAAGTACAGACTGTGATGCGGCAAATAGTTTGAATTTTGCGGGGTTAACAAGCCTCGTTTTTCGCTCAAGCCTGATTAACGGTGAAGCGCTGGCATTGCCGCTATGGCTGGATAGACGCGGGAATGATTTTGCGACCACCATCCAGCTTGTAGAAGCGGATCGTTTGAGCAACCCCATTGGAAAGCAAGATAATAAAACGCTTAGAGCTGGGATTGAGATTGATGCTTACGGCGCACCGCGTGCTTATCATATTCGTAAAAACCACCCCGGTGATGCGTATCTTGGCGCTGGTGGCGGGAGTGAACAAGATTGGCAACGCATTCCTGTCAGAACAGCTTTTGGTCGCAAACGTGTTCTGCACATCCATGACAAAGAACGCACTGGCCAACATCGCGGCAAACCACTGCTCAGCAGTATCATGCCCATGTTTAAAATGCTGGATCACTATGAACGCTCCGAACTACAGGCGGCGGTGGTCAATGCGATGATCGCAGCCTTTATTGAAACACCGCTGGATGGTGAATCTATTGGTGAAATGTTTGGTGGCTCGACTGATGATTATATTGCCGCGCGTAATGAATGGGATGTGAAGCTACAAGGTGGATCAATTATCCCGATTTTCCCGGGTGATAAGGTCGCGCCATTTACGCCCAGCCGTCCCAATAATGGATATGGCCAGTTTGTTGAAAATATCCTGCGTCATATTGGTGCGGGGCTGAATATTCCTTTTGAATTATTGATGAAGGATTTTTCAAAAACCAATTATTCAAGCGCACGCGCCGCGCTGTTAGAGGCATGGCGCTATTTCAACGCTCAACGGCAATGGCTTTCCACCTATTGGGCAAGACCTGTTTATGAGTTGTGGCTTGAAGAAGCGATCAACAAAGGCCGCATTGATGCGCCTGATTTTTATGAACGCAAAGCGGCATGGACGCGGTGCAAATGGATTGGTCCCGGTCGCGGGTGGGTTGACCCTGTTAAAGAAGCCAAAGCCGCGCATCTTCGTATGCAAATTGGGCTTTCAACATTGGAAGATGAATGTGCTTCTCAAGGATTGGATTGGGAGGAAGTTCTCGAACAGCTTGCACGTGAGAAAGCAAAAATCACCGAGCTTGGCCTAACCATTAATGATGCAAACAGCATTTTGAACACTTTAGACGACAATCCAAAGGAGGAAAACGATGAGAATCTGGAACAAAATAACGGGTGATCCTTGGGCCATCACTGAAACAGCTTTGCACACAATTTTGGAAGTTGCCGCGCGTGAGAATGAAAGCCCCGAAGCTGTGGCGGCAAAATTAGGGCGCGACTTACAAAATAGCTATAACGCCATTGAACGCGATGGTGTTGCTATTATTCCAGTAACTGGACCGCTGTTTCGCTATGCCAATATCTTTACCTCGATTAGCGGTGCTTCAAGTTATGAGCTGATTGCCAAGGATTTTATAGCCTCGCTTGAAAACCCGCATATCAAAGCGATCATTCTGAATATTGACTCCCCCGGCGGCGAAGTGAACGGCGTTGCCGAACTTGCCAGCATGATATTTGATGCGCGTGGCACAAAACCAATTATTGCTTATGCATCAGGTGATGCTGCATCTGGCGCATATTGGGTTGCCTCTGCTGCTGATGAAATCGTCGTCTCAGAAACATCTGCGCTAGGGTCTATCGGCGTAGTGGGTATTTATCGCGGTAAATCAGATAAAGAATCTGCTGGAGCTGTTGAGATCGTATCTTCACAAAGTCCTCATAAGCGTCTTGATCCAGCCACTGATGAAGGTAAAGCCAGATTACAAACGCGCATTGATAGCATGGCTGATGTGTTCATCAACTCAGTTGCACGTAACAGAAATATTACCGCCACCGATGTGCAGGCCAATTTTGGCGGTGGTGATGTCATGATTGGAGGGTTAGCTGTGAATGCTGGCCTTGCTGATCGCATAGGAAGTTTGGAAAGGCTCATCGCTGAGCTTTCTCAACAAGACCAAACAAGCCCTCCCGACGATAAATCGAGCGAGGGCTTTTTAGTATCCGAAACCCATCAACCTCAAAAGGAGAAACCACCCATGACAACAGAAACCTTAACGCTTGAATCGTTCAGTAAAGATCACCCTGATCTGCTCGCGACAATACAAAGCAATAGTTCAAAGAAAGAACGTGAGCGCTTGAAAGATATTTTGAGCTGTGAGCATGCCGAAGGCCGTGAGCAGTTGGCTCAAGAAATAGCGCTCTCAACGGAAATCAGCGCTGTTGATGCAAATCATCTGCTTGCCAATGCACCAAAAGAAGAACCAACGGCCACCACCTCGTTTGAGCGTGTAATGGCGGGCGTTCCTAACCCTGAAATCACCCCCGATGCAGATGATAATGCCGGTGACATTGAAACCGTCGCCAGCCGCATCGCTTCCGCAACTTAAACCCAAAAGGAGAAACCAACCATGACACATGCAGAAGGATTAAAAGATCAAGGTAGTTACAAGCCTTGCAACTTGGTCGCGGGAGAGTATCCCCGCATCGAGCGTATTGTAACAATCGCCGCTGGCGCAGACTTAACCAAGGGCGCTGTCCTTGGGCGGATCACAGCAAGTGGCAAGTTCGCTTTAAGTGCTTCGGCAAACTCTGATGGCACTGAATTGCCTGATGCTATTTTGGCAGAAGATGTTTTTGCCAGTAGTAACGATGTTCAAGCCGTTGTCTATTTTTCAGGAGAGTTCAATGAACATGCTCTTGAGCTTGGCGCAGGACATACGCTGGATAGTATCCGCATACCGCTTCGCGCCAAAAGCATATTTTTAGCCAAAAACCAATCAGCCTAAAGGAGGTAAATGCCATGTCTATCGACATTTTTAATACACATATTCTCACGCGAGTGGTCGAACATTTGGATCGCCCTGCATCATTCTTGCTCGATTCATTTTTCGGGCAAGTTCAAACCGAGGAATCCGAAGAAATCCACTTCGATATCGACAAATCTAAACCACGCCTGACACCTTTCGTGTCGCCGCTGGTTGCTGGTAAAGTTGTCGATGATGAAGGGTTTAGTACAAAGAGCTTCAGACCTGCCTACGCAAAAGATAAGCGCCGCTTTGACCCATCACGCCCTTTAAAGCGTGCCATTGGTGAAAAGATTGGCGGGACACTCAGCCCGGGACAACGCTTGGAAGCCAATCTAAACCGTACGCTCAACAAGCAGCTTGAAAACCTCACGCGCCGTGAAGAAGTTATGGCCGCCGAAGCCTTGCGCACAGGTAAAATCACAGTGACTGGTGAAGAGTACCCAACGGTTGTTGTTGATTTTGGACGCGATCCAGAATTAACAGTGGCTTTGGCTGGAAGTTCGCGCTGGGGTGAAAGCAATGTCAGTCCCCTTGATAATCTTGAAGATTGGGTTGCCAAAATTCAGGAAAAATCTGGGGCGGCAGGTCGCACAGTCATCATGGATACCTTGGCATGGCGCGTCTTCAAAACTGATCCAAAAGTTGAGAAACTCTTGGATATTCGTCGCTTGCGCGATAGCGCCAATATCAGTCTTGGCCCCATTGCTTTTGGTCAAGGCAATGAGCTGGCACGTTATGTCGGCACAATCGGTGATCTTGATTTCTGGGTCTATAATGATCGTTATGTCGATGATAACGACCAGATGCAAAAACTACTGCCTGATTACACGGTTCTGATTGGATCGCCCCGTCAGTTGGAAGGCACGCGTTGTTATGGCGTTATTCAAGATGAAAAAGCTGGTTATCGTGCGCAACGATACTTCTCTAAATCTTGGTTAGAAGAAGATCCTGCTGTGCGCTGGTTGTTGTTGCAATCTGCACCGCTGATTGTGCCTTACCGTCCGAATGCATCATTTTGTGCAACAGTAAGATAAGGGAGATTAATCATGAAAATTAAAGCTCTTATTACATTACATGTAGATGGCAAGTTAGTCTTACCTGGCAAGTTTGTGGATGTTGAAACAGAGGAAGCCAAAAGCCTTATAAAGCGTGGTTTTGCTTCTAATGACAAAGTATCAACTGAGGCAAAATCAGCGCCAGCAAAGCCACCTGCACCGGCTAAGCCTGTTCCAACTTTGGAAGATATTGTTGATGTCATTCATGACCTTGATCCATCTCAAGATTACGGCAAAAGCGGAAAGCCCAATGTTGATGCACTGGAAGTATTGCTCGACGCTAATATTTCTGCTCAGCAACGTGATGCCGCGTGGGAGGTTTTCTTGAAAGAACAAGAAGCTGATCAGAATGCTGGCGCTGGGGATGCTGACAATGAAACTGATGGGGATAGTGGCGATGACGTTCAAAGCTAATGCTCTAAAAGCTGTGGATGCGCTGTTTGCTAAATTTGGGCAAGCGGCGCATTTCACTTTTAAGGATAATACGGTTGGCGAAGGATTGGTTATTCATCGTTTTCCCGACAAAGTCATTGATGTCATGGACACGCATGTTCATACGGAAACAGATTTATTTGAAGTGAAAGCATTGGATATTGAGGTTGGCAAGGCGATCTATCAAATCAAAATTGATGAAAAAACCTATACAGTGCAAGGCGAGCCTATGCTTGACCAACACGGCATTATTTTAAGGATGGAAGCATATGCGTCTTAAAGCCGCTATTGAAGGTAACCTCAAAAAACATATGAAGGCTGAGTTTGCGACAGCAGAAAAAGCCGTCACTATGGGCATCAAAGAAACAACGACTGGTCTAAAACTTGCCATGCGCAGGCAGGTTCACTCATCTGGTTTAGGGCAAAGAATGGCGAATACATGGCGCGGTGATGTTTATCCGCGCTCACAAAACTCTATCCGCGCCGCAGGGCTTGTTTATACCAAGGCTAGCAAGATTATGGCGGGGTTTGATGAAGGTACAGTTATTCGCTCAAAAGATGGATGGTGGCTTGCAATACCAACGCCAAACGCTCCCAAATGTGGCGTGGGTGGCAAGCGGATCAATCCAAGTAATTTTCCTGAGCATCGTTTTGGGAAACTGCGTTTTGTTTACAGGCGCAATGGACCATCTTTGTTGGTCGCGGAAAAAGTGCAGGCGTCTTATGCGCGAAAAACAGGTGAGCTTCGAGGATTTAGAAAAGCTGGTAAGCGCAACCTAAAAACAGGCAATAAGCTCTCAACTGTTGTGATGTTTTGGCTTGTGCCTCAAGTAAAACTGCCAAAACTGATTAAGTTCGATGCGGAAGCCAAACGCTGGTTCGATAAACTGCCTCGGTTGATTTTAAAGAATTGGCCAGATTAGGATTGATAAAATGACAACAACAAGAGAACAGGCCTTAGCGGGCCTTTTTTTATGCCTGAAAGATAATGTGCCAGATGCGGAAGTTTTGCGGAATGCTCCATTACCCACAAAAGTACCTGATGCGGGTTTGATTATCGTGCGTGATGGTGATGTCGGCGAGCCAGAAGTAACGCTCTCCCCCACGCGGTATCATTACATGCACCAAGCAGAGATTGAAGCGCTGGTTCAAGAAGCAGAACAACCAGTGCGAGATGAAGCCTTGGACAGTCTGCTACGTTCTATTGGCGAAACGCTTGCCCTTAATCTGAATTTAAATGGCGCGGTTAATTACCTGCATATCGGTTCGCCTGAATTTTTAAGCGAAACAACCTCGGGCGCACCGACCATTAAAGCGGCGGTCGTGCCTGTTTTTTTAGAATACACAACAACCAACCCACTAATATAAAGGAGAAATACTATGTCACGCGCTTATGGGTGGAATGCCCGCATGCTTATTGGTTTTGAAACCACTTACGGAACGCCCCCAGCTTCGGGGGCTTTTCATTTAGTGCCGTTTGTGTCCAGTGATTTGGACTCTGCACAAGGGCTTATTGAATCAAATATCTTGGGACTTGGACGCGATCCAACCCAGCCATATCAAGATGTCATTAATGTTGATGGTGATATCGTTGTGCCGGTTGATCTGCGCAATATGGGTCATTGGCTTAAAGCCGTTTTTGGTGCGCCGACAACCACTGGCGCGGGGCCATATAGTCACGAGTTTAAATCGGGAGGGCTTAGCCTGCCGAGCTTGGCGATTGAACTAGGTCTTCCTGAAATTCCTGACTTCCCATTATTTGCTGGCGTGCGTGCCAACTCTCTTGCGCTTAATTTTGCACGATCTGGTGAAGCGCAAGCCACGATTGGTCTTATTGGTCAGGGCGAAACAGCGCAAACGGCAACAATCGCTGGCACGCCACAAGAAGTCGATTATACGCGATTTTCACAATTTCAAGGCTCGGTCAAACAAGGCGGACAATCGCTGGGGAATGTGAGTTCTGCTGCATTTAATTACACAAACAATCTGGAGCGTATCGAAACAATTCGTAATGACGGAAAGATTGATGGGGTTGACCCCGGCGTTGCCGCGTTAAGCGGAAATATCTCTGTTCGTTATGCAGATACAACGCTGATGGATGCCGCGCGTTCTGGCACGCCGATTGATTTGGAATTGGCTTATACGATTGATGCGGATCATCAGTTAGTTATTGAATGCCATGAAGTGTATTTGCCAAAACCAAAACGATCCATTTCAGGCCCCGGTGGCATTGAAGCGTCTTATGATTATCAAGGCGCAAAAGATGCTCTGCTGGGCAACATGGTCACGATCACCTTAATCAACGATGTGGAGAGCTATTAATGTTAAAACTCAATATTCAAACAGAATGTTATTGGCTAGATTTAGGGCTTGGGGTCAGAGTTAAGGTGCGCCCCTGCACAAGTCCTATCTTTTATGCTGCGCGTGCCTTTATGAATAAGCGCCTTACAGATATTGGTGAGGAATATCGCAAGCGAAAAGAAATCGGCGTATCGCTTGATGATTTACCAGATGTTGAAAACCCTGAAATCCGTGAAGCGCTTGCCGAAGAATATTTGGCACGTGGTCTTGCGCGGTCTGCCATTGTTGATTGGGAGGGAGTTCTCGAAGCTGATGGCAATGATCCTGCGCCTGTAACGCCTGAAAAAATTGACGAGCTTATGACTGGGTTTTGGTCTATTGCCGCTACATTTTCTCAACAATATACAGGCGTGCGGGAGCTGATTGATGCTGAAAAAAAAGACTTGAGCGCCGCACTGAATGGCACTTCAGCGACGGCGCAGAATACTGCAAAAACTGCCCCCAAACCTGCAAAGACTGCCCGTTCGAAGAAAACGCCCCGCAAACGATAGATGGTTGGCAGGCATGGGATATTGCCTGCCAGATCAGTCCTCAAATCAGAGGCGCTTTTCCTCTGCAAGAGGCTTTTATTCTCGCGCAAGCCCTCGGCTACGCAACACATGCGATGGCAGAACTTCTGCCAGCCATTAGCGCGGGTCTAACCAAAGCAATAATAAACAACAAGGAATAGTAAATGCGTTCATCGCAAAAAAACATGAGCATCCGCTTGGCGGTTGTCGATGGCAAGAAGGTTGAGCAAACCTTTCAGCGTATTGGCAATAGTGGTGGCAAGGCTTTTGAGCGGATTGAGCGTTCCACTAAACCTGCGAGCGCGGGGTTAAAGGCTGTTGATACAACGGCACGTGCGCTTAACTCTGTCTTTCGCCAAGCTGCTGGACTGGTGGCCGTTTATGCTGGGGTTGGCGGCATTATAAGATCGGCTCGCTCTGTCAATGAAACAGGTGTTGCTTTTCAAGGGTTAAGCACTGCGCTGGAAGCGATCACTGGCTCAAGCCAAGGCGCGGCATCGGAAATGGCCTTTTTGGAAGCGGAATCCGAACGGTTAGGTTTGAACTTACTGGAAACAGCAAAGTCCTATATGCAGATCGCCGCCGCCTCTAAAGACACAAATTTAGAAGGTCAGCCCACACGCGATATCTTTACAGCGATTGCAGAAGCATCAACAGTCCTGCAATTATCTGTCGATCAAACCAGTGGTTCGTTACGAGCAATTGGGCAAATCATGTCCAAGGGTAAAGTGCAGGCAGAAGAATTGCGCGGGCAATTAGGTGACCGCCTATATGGCGCATTTCAATTGGCGGCGCGTGGTATGGGCATCACGACGGCTGAGCTGGATAAAATGCTGGAGCAAGGCAAGCTCGTATCCGATGAGTTTTTGCCGCGCTTTGCTGCTGAAATCCGCCGTACCTTTTCTGATGGTGTGCCTGAGGCATCACAAAATGCTCGCGCTGAAATGAACCGCTTTAATAATGCGATTTTAGAAATTGAACGCTCTGTTGCAATGGGTGGCTTCTTATCTGGCGTGACCGATGGATATCGTACTTTAACGGAAACACTATCTAATCCCGCTGTTCAAGATTCAGCCAGAGAGCTGGGCGCAACATTAGGCAATGCCATTGCAACCGCAGCAGATGGACTTGCTTTCTTAATTGAAAATACCGATTTGGCTGTCACCGCTATTGGCGGGCTTGTTATTGCTCGCACTGCCGCAGGTGCAGTTACCATGCTCAATGCTGTCATTATTGGCAATGCGGGCATGATATTTGGGCTTCGTATGGCGGCAAGCCTGTCTACGGCATTTGCCCTTCGTCTTGTGGCGGTGGAAGCCGCAACAAAACTGGCAACATTGGCGATGGTTGGTTTTCGAACAGCCCTCATGCTGGTGGGCGGTCCTGTGGGTTTGGCTGTTTTGGCGGGTATCGCCATTTTAAAACTGGCATCAGGACATGATGCGGCGGCAAAAGCAGCAAAAGATCATGCTGTTGAGTTAAAAGAGATTAAGGAGGAATTGGGTAAGACAACCAAGGCGGCGGAAGATATGACCGAGGCTTTGAGTGAGAGCGAAGGTGTTTATCGTTTCACCAAACAATTAGAAACAGCCCGCGAAAACATTATCGATCTGCAGAAAGAATTAAAGTTCGGTGGCATCGGTGGGTTCTGGGATCAATTTTCACGTTTTGGTAAACCTCTGCAACATGAACTGCGCGGCATTCGCAATCAATTCAATGCTGGAAAGATATCGGCGCAGGAATACTCCGAAGCCTTATTTAAGCTGGCAACAAAATATCCCAGCTTTGGCGAACAAGCAGAAGAAATACAAGAACAAGTCTTTGCTTTGCTCGCTGCTGAACGTGCGGCTAAGAAAGCAGGACTTGCGCTGGATGAGCTTCGCAACCCTAAAGCTAAAACACAGGATGCGCCTGCATCACCTGAAGCGCCTGTTACACCAAAAGCAACTATTCCTGAATTATCTGATACGGAGAGAAAACGTATTGCAGATCGGATTAAAGAACTGCAGGCGGAGGAACAGGCTTTAAGCCGTTTGAATGATGCACATGCGCAAGGTGAAACAGCCGTGCGTCGAGCGATGATTGTTAATGAGCAGGATCAAGCACTGCGCCGTCTTGGACTGGAAGTCACGCAAGGGCAAAGCGCGGAGCAAGCTGAATATGCAGCGCAGATTAAATCGCTGGTATCAGAAGTTTTCACCTTACAAGAAACTGAGAAAAACTATCAAAATTCTGTTCGTGAAAGCAACAAACTGCAACAAGAGCGTGAGCGTAAGATTGAGGATGTTCGTCAGAAATATAATGCGCTGGACACCACACTTGCCGGAGCCATAAAACGTGCGCAGGAATGGCGCAGTGAAGCCATGCTTGGCTTAAATGAAACGGCGGCTGGGTATGAAGAATTCAGTGCGCAGGTTGAGGCTGTTTATAAGGATATGATCGCCAAAGCCCGCGATGAGGATTTGCAAAACTCAAAACGCTGGGAAGATGGCATAAAACGCGGTCTGCAAAGCGTTATTGATGAAGCCGATGATATGGCGAGCAAAGCAGAACGTGGTGTGACCTCGATGTTTAAAAGCATGGAAGACGCGCTGGTGAGTTTTGCAACAACAGGCAAAATAGATTTTAAATCTTTTGCTGACTCTATCATCGCCGATATGGTGCGGATGCAAATCCAATCCAGCATCACAAAACCACTCGCAGGTGCGCTGGGTGGTTTCTTAGGTGATGTTGCAGGCTCGATTTTTGGTGCGCCTTCAGGTGCTGGTACAGCCTCTACAGCCACGGCGCATACTGGCGGTGTCATTGGTAGCGATCATTTGAGCATGCGTTCAGTCAATCCAGCAGTCTTTGCTGGTGCGCCACGTTTTCATACGGGCGGCATCGTTGGTAATGAAGTGCCGATTATCGCTAAGCAAGGAGAAGCTGTCTTTACGCCCGGGCAAATGAAAATGCTCGGTGGTGCTTTGCATTCTAAATCTGCTGTCAAAGTGTCTGTAAATGTCACAAATAATGTCTCAAATGCTCAAGCCAGTGCAGATGTCAGTCGAGATGGTGCCGGCAATATGGATTTGAATATTATCATTGAAGAGATTGAAAATAAAATGTCGCGCAATGTTTCAAGAGGTGAAGGTTTAGCGCCAACGATGGAGCGTCGTTATGGCCTTAATCCTGCGGCAGGGAGTTATCGATAATGTCTGATATTACATGGCCAGATACGCTGCCTTTGCCAACGGTACAGGGATATAATATCCAACCTGGCGACACCATTTTGCGCACTGAAATGGAGGCTGGTCTTGCACGCCAACGCAGGCGTTTTACAAATGCCCCCACAAAAGTATCTGTGCGCTGGATCATGCGCCGTGATCAATACGCTATTTTTGAAGGCTGGTATCGTTGGCATGCAAAAGAAGGTGCGAATTGGTTTGCTATTACTTTGCTGGGCGGCTTAGGGCTTTTAGATCAAGAAGCCAGATTTACACGGCAATTTGCATCGCGATTGCTCGCGGGTGGAACGCTTTGGGAGATTACATCAGAGTTAGAAATTCGGGAGCGCCCTGTTCTTGATGAAGGTTTGCTCAATCTTCTGCTTAGTGAAGACCCACAAGGGATAATATTTGCGGTGAACGGCCTGCATACGCTGGTGCATCAAACACTGCCCATTCAAATGAATTAAACAAACAAAGGAGAGATTACAATGACCTTGCAGACTGATCTGCAGGATGCTGTTGCACGCGTGGAGAGTGACAGTCAAATTCTGCATAATATTATTCACGGTGATGACCAAACAGAAGTGCCTACCGAGGGTGGCAATGTTAAAACGCCTGCCAAAGCCATCAAAGATATTGAAGCTACCATTCAAGCAGGTTTAACAGATTTAGAGGCGACGGCGGATCAACTGGCAGATGCCGTCGATACCGTTTCGCAAAAAGCCGATGAAGCTGAAACACATGCGCAAACAGCGCAAACCCTAGCAAATAGCTTAAACCTACCAACGGATTTAAATGGCCGTGCAGGCCAATTATTAGCCATTAACGCAACAGAAGATGGTTATGAGCCAATTGAATCTAAGGCCGTATTTTATGGCTTGAGAAAAGATGGTGCAAAACTGATCGCTGTATCTGGTGAAGGCACATTTGATGCCAGTGAATTCCCAATATGGATGATTGGATTACCCGGAATGAATTACGCCGTTAGCGAAAACGGCCATTTACTTATTAACATTTAAAAGGAGAACATTATGGCTGTTATTGATCTTGGAAATATTCGTATTAATTGGCGCGGTGCGTATGATGCAGGGACAACCTACGTCAAAGACGATGCCGTATCTTATCAAGGCTCGAGCTTTATAGCGTTACAGGAAGTTTTGAATTCAATTCCCGTTGAAGGAAACGACTGGGGAGTGCTTGCCGCTGGTACGGATCAGCTAAGCCAAGAAGGTGATTTATTGATTCATGATGGCGCTATTCCTGCGCGGTTGGCCCGAGGCAGCAATGCACAAGTTTTGCAGATGGTTGGCAATCAACCGGCATGGCGCGATCAATCTCTTGATCCATCACGCCGTGTTTGGAAAATCGCTAAGGTCAATGGTATGGGCGGTTGGTACACACGTGTTTACCTCATGGCCGATGGCACGATTAAGGCTTGCGGGTATGGCGGAAATTATTCCAATGGTGATCCTAATGGATCACATATTTATCTACCAAATCGCGTGGCGACGGAAGATCCTGATGTGCGGTTTGTCGATGTGTTTTCAGGTGGGATGCAGCATTACGGCTTAACCGCTAATGGCGAGGTATGGTCATGGGGATATAATAATTATGGTCAGCTCGGTCATGGTGATACTGCCAACAGAGCTGTTGCCAAACGGATAGAATTTTTCGTTCAAAACAATATTCAAATTGATCGTATTATTACAGGTCGTCCTAACTATTATGATCATGCCTGTGCGTATTTCATTACAACAGATGGAAAGGTCTATGCATGCGGTATCAACTCAAGCGGTAATCTCGGCAACGGTACATCCGCTAATCAATACACACCAGTGCGGTGCGGCTCATTAAGCAATATCGTAGATCTGAGTGTTTCGGGACTGCCTCACAGTGTATTTGCAGTTCAAGATGATGGATCGCTGTGGGTCTGGGGTGAAAACTCGAACGGTCAATTAGGGCTTGGTGATACAACAGATCGTCAAACGCCTATTTTGCACAGCAGCCTCAGCAACGTTATCAAAGCTGTTGCTTCATGCGGCTATCGCACCGATGGCGCAAGTCCAACTGGGCATGGCTTAATCTTGTTGTCAGACGGATCAATATGGAGCGCTGGGTATAATGGATATGGCCAACTCGGGCATGGCGATACCACCAACCGCACCAGCTTTTCACAAATAAGCCATAGCGAGAGCTTTATTGACATTTTTGCAGGTGATGGTCGCTATCCCGTATCAGGTGGAATTACCGATCAGGATGAAGTCTACTTATGGGGTAATAACGGTTATGGACAGCTTGGCACCGGAAACACGACGAACCAGCCATCCCCATTTAAACCTAACGGCTCTTTTCAAGGCAATGTTTCCCGCGTGCGTATTGGCGGTGGGGCCAGTTATGATGGGTGCATTATCCAATCTGGTGATGAACTCTGGGCCGCTGGTTATTCAGGCAATGGCAATCTTGGAATTAATTCAACGGCAGGCACGAATAATACTTTCAAACGAGTGTTAGGCCAATCAGGTGTTATCGAAGATTGGAATTGTTATGGGCATGGCACAGCCTCTTGGGGGCTGGGTGTTTTATATGATGATGGGCGCGTCGATGCTTGCGGAGATAATAACTCCTACGGTGAAACCGGCACGCAAAGCGGCAATTTACACGACGTTAAAACCCTCAAAAATGTAATCTTTTAAGGAGAAAATCATGAAAATTAAATCATATTTAATCAGCAAAGCACCCAGCTTTGCTGAAAGCGAAGTCGCGCCCATTCACTTAGGCGATTTAAATGGCCGTCATTATTACGCCTTTGCTAAAGGGGTAAAACCCGTCAAAGGTAGTAAGAATGTCGAGGATAGTGAGCTGGAAGACGTTATTAAATCCAGCCTGCTTATTCAGCAAATCAAGGAAGAAGCTGGTCGCCGTATTAATGCTGTTGCACCAGCATGGAAACAACAAAACGCGCTGGCAGATTTGTATCTTTTGGATGGCAGAGATGATCTAGGCGATGATGAAAAACAAGACCTTATCGAAGCCCAAGATCTCCTTGCCCGTGTGAAAGAAATCCGCAAACGCTCTGATGAGATTGAAAACTCATTCATCGATGGTGTGGCGCTGGATTATCTGAATGACAAAGCGTGGGAGGATTCCAAGGATGCCGAATAGCGCATTATCGGAAGCCTTGCGTGAAGCTTACGCCTCTGCGCCGAGTGATGTCGTTATTCTTCATACGCTGGAATTACGCCATCCATCTTTTATCGATGATGATGGGAAATCCATTGCCATTCGGGTGGTGCGCGATAACCAAGAGTTAACAGCACGGCTTGAAACCTCTGCGCCTTTAGATGGTGGTGCGATGGTTGATTTTATCGCGATGGGTTTTGATTTGGAGCTTCCGCCTGTTGATACAGCGCCAGTGCCTGAAATCAGTATCACGCTGGATAATGTCAGCCGTGAGATTGTCACGCATCTGGATCGAGCAGCAGAAAGTCAGGATAAAATTGAGATTACCTATCGTCCATATTTATCGGATGATTTTGAAGGGCCACAAATGGACCCACCATTTACGCTGGTATTAACTGAAGTGAGCGCGGATGCATCACGCGTGACTGGCAAAGCTCGCATGCTTGATGTCGGGAATAAAGCCTTTCCATCAGAAACTTACAATGCATTACGTTTTGCAGGCTTAACAAGATAAGGAGGCGAGATGACACATTGGGCAACAGATTATATTGGCAAGCCTTGGAAGGTGGCATCAGATGGTCCTGAAGACTTTGATTGCTGGGGACTGGTTGTTGATATTCATCGCCGACTTTATGGCCGTGAGCTTGAGATTATCCCCGTTGAGGAAAGCAATCTGCGTCAGCTGATCAAAACTTTTGATGCGCATCCTGAAAAGCAAAACTGGGATACTGTCAAAAACCCGATAGAGGGTGACATTGCTCTCATGCGTCAGAGCCGACACCCCATTCATGTTGGTGTGTGGCTCGATGTTGATGGCGGTGGGCTACTTCACTGCATGCAAGGCGCTGGCGTGGTGTTCCAAAACCTCCAAAGCCTCAGCCTAACAGGTTGGAAAATTGAAAATTATTATCGTTACAAAGGAGAAATGAGCGATGGCTCAAATTGCCATTCATCATAACCCATTTCATCTGCACCTAAACGTTGATTTGTTCACGCCTAAGCGCGGGCAAACAATACGTGGCTGGCTTGATGAGCGGGGCATCGTAGAATTCACAAAGCCAACATTGTGCCTTGTCGATGGTGAACCTATCCTGCGTAAAGATTGGGCGCTGGTGATAATTGCCAAAGATATGGTGATCAGTTTTATCACACTTCCCCAAGGTGGCGGTGGCGGCGGTAAAATTCTGCGCACTGTTTTAACCATTGCCGTTATGGTGGCCGCGCCTTATGCAGGGGCAGCACTAGCTGGTACGCTGGGCGTGACCAGTGCCATTGGTACATCGCTTATTACTGCTGGGATTGCTTTGGCAGGATCAGCGCTGGTGAATGCGCTTATTCCGCCGCCAATGCCAAGCTCTGCGATCAGTAATTATAATGCCACCAGTCCTAGCCCAACATATTCCCTGCAGGCACAAGGTAACCAAGCCCGCCTTGGTGAGCCAATTCCTGTTGTTTACGGTCGCCATGTTGTGTATCCCGATTTTGGTGCAACGCCCTATGCCGAATTTGAAGGCAATGACCAGTTTCTTTTTCAACTGCATGTGATTGGTCAGGGTGAATACGATATTGAACAGATCCGCATCGAGGATACGCCGATCAGCTCTTTTGAAGAGATTGTGTATGAAGTTATTCAACCCAATGGCACAGTCAGCTTGTTTGATACTGATGTTGTTACCGCGCCAGAGGTTGCTGGGCAAGAGCTTTTAAATGCTGCCGATGGTGGGGATTGGATTGGGCCGTTTGTTGTAAACCCCGCTGAAACAACAACGGATCTGATCAGCCTAGATATTATCATGCCCAAGGGGCTGTATTACGCGAATGATAGTGGTTCTTTAAATAATCGAACGGTCACATGGGAAGTACAAGCACGCCTCATTGATGATGATGGCGTGGCTTTAGGCTCTTGGATCACGCTGGGAACAGAAACACATACGGCAAACACCAATACTGCCATTCGCAATACCTATAAGTATCCAGTGGCGGCTGGGCGTTATGAAGTTCAGGCTATCCGCACCAATGCCAAGGATAATTCTGCCAGAGCTGGGAATGATTTAAATTGGAATGCATTGAAAGCCCATTTGATCCATACCCCTGATTTTGGGGATGTGACATTGCTAGCCATGAAAATGCGGGCAACGGATAATTTGTCACAGCGTTCATCGCGGATGCTGAATTGTATCGTAACGCGCAAATTATCAATTTGGGATGATCAAAATGGTTGGAGCAGTGTTCAAGCCACGCAATCTATCGCATGGGCAATGGCTGATATTTTAAAGGCAAGCTATGGCGCAAACTTAGAAGATAGCCGGATTGATCTGCAGGCGCTGGTGGCGCTGGATACGATTTGGCAAGCGCGCGGCGACACCTTTAACGGCGTTTTTGATAGTAAGCGCACAGTCTGGGATGCTTTAACGCAAGTGGCGCGGTGTGGTCGCGCTATTCCGTTTTTACAAGGTGGTCTGGTGCGATTTGTGCGTGATGAGCCGAAATCTTTACCTGTCGCCTTGTTCTCCCCGCGTAATATTGTAAAGAGCAGTTTTAAAATCGACTATGTGATGCCAGGAGAAGATACGGCAGATAGCGTGACGGTTGAATTTTTTAATCAAAAAACATGGAAGCCCGATGAAGTGACCGCCAGCCTGCCAGATAGCAATGCAGAGCAACCAGCCACTGTATCGCTTTTTGGCTGTACGAATAAAGATCATGCTATGCGCGAAGGTCTTTATATGGCGGCAGCTAATCGCTATCGGCGACGCATGGTTAATTTTAGAACAGAGCTTGAAGGTTTGATCCCGACCTATGGTGATTTGATCGCTATCTCTCATGATATGCCGCGCTGGGGAGAAGCTGGCGACGTGGTCGCGTATGAGCATCCGATCCTGACTTTATCTGAGCCTGTGACCTTTGAGAATGGAAACAGCCATTACATCGCCTTGCGCAAGCGCGATGGTTCAATCAGTGGGCCATGGGAAGTATTGCCCACCAGTAAGAATACGCAAGTTAAACTGCACGATAAAATTGATTTTGCGCCCTACACAGGCAGTGCAGAAGAACGCACGCACTTTTCCTTTGGCATAGGAGAGGATTGGGCTGTGCTGGCGCGTGTCACAGCCATCAAGCCACGTGGCGATCTTATTGAGATTGCCTCTGTCGTTGAAAATCCGCTGGTGCATACCGCCGATATTTAAAAAACAAAACTAACTAAGGAGAAAAAGCATGACCCCTGCAGAATGGGGCTTGGCTGTGGGCATTATCGCTCACAGTCTGGCCATACTTGTTGCGCTCGTAAAGCTGACGTCATGGATCAGTACACGTATCGCTGTTTTAAACGCCCGACTGAGTAACGTTGAAAACCAAGTCAATAATGACATCACCGGACGCAAAGTCGTTGGCGAAATGCGCGAAGATCTGGCTGCCATAAAAGTGCAGATCATTGATATCCGAGACGATCTTAAATTCTTACGTACCCCTAAATAAACCACCTCAAACCTAAAGGAGAAAATACTATGCTTACATTACTTGGAAGCCTTATCGGCTTTATTTCATCTGCGTTCCCAGACTTTCTGAATATCTGGCAGGATCGTAGCGACAAAAAACATGAGCTTGCCATTCTTGATCGGCAGATGGAGGCACAAAAGCAAGGGCATAATCAACGCTTGGAAGAAATCCATGTGCAGGCTGATATTTCAGAAAGCCAAGCTCTTTACAAACACGCAAGCCAGCCTAGTGGTGTGCGCTGGGTTGAAGCCTTAAGAGCATCTGTCCGCCCGATTTTGACATACGCATTCTTCGCTTTATTTGCGACCGTCAAAATCTCAGCATTGCTTAATCTACTCGATAGTGGCGCACCCATTACGGACAGTTTGATCGCCATTTGGGATATTGAAACTCAGGCTCTTTTTGCTGCGGTTATGTCGTTTTGGTTTGGTCAGAGAGCGCTTTCAAAGTTCCGTTCAAATAGCTGAATAATAACATCTTATTCAGTTGATTAAACTCCGAAACGAAGCGTTACTGATGACACAAAAGAAAGGATGAACAATGTCAAAAATCTACTACAAAGCCATGATCGAAGACATGACGAGCGATCAATGTTCGGATCGTGAAATTGAATGTTTGCTCGATCATTATCAAGCAGTCGTGAAGCAAGTTGGATTGGCCAGAACAGCCTTTTATGATCTAGCCGATTTCCCCTTAGCCCTAAAATATAAAGTCGATAAATTTAAGCTGAAAATTGATCGCAAAATGGTTTTAGACCAAGAGCAGTTTTGGGGTGTATTTACGAGCGGTGATAAAAAACTAACGGTCATTGCAACGCTGGAGAAAACTTAATCCCAATCAGCGTCTTTCGCTTTCCCAGTCAGGCAGAAGTTTTTGATCTCTTCTAAATATCTTCTGAAATCAGGATTTGCTTCAGCAACGCGGTTCATTGAATTCCAGTCTAAGTCATTTTTTTCGCGGGCAGGAATAATGATTTCACTATCGGAGGGGTTTTTAACATCAAGGAGGATAAAGCCAATACCGTGTAAGCTATAAAGCATGCGCAATTCATCAATTGCAGAGTCATCTAATTGGCCAGCCACAAGATAACCTAGATTTGCCCAGCTTGAATTGCTGACTGATTGGAAATAAGCACTTCTGATATTAGAAGTGTTAATGATCCGCTTTACTTCGAAGCTCCATAGCTTTGCCTTTTTATCACCATAATGATGTGAGCATTCAATAATCTCTGGTGACCAATTTACTAATAGGTTCTCCATGGCAACGACATCAGGGTAAAGCCACTCATTTCCTTTTGGGCCGCGAGAGTTTGTTGATTTTCTCTCATCAATCCTCATTGAATGTATGCCGTGCTCTGTATTCAAATACTGTGTCAAAATTGGATAAAGATCATGTTCAAGAGGAATATCCTGATTAACTGACTTTTCGACTACAGCTTCTGGCTCAACAGCCTCAGATTCGTCTGTTTCTGTTGTGTAGTAATATTGCTTAGGGCGACCTTCGGTTACTTTAATCTGAGGCTCTTTTTGTAAAATCCTTTTACGTGAAGCACTAATTTCAGCAGATATTTGCTGAACAAGAGCGTCATCACTATCCAAAGGAATGACTGTTGCTGCAGACCGTTTTTGTTTTTCACGGCATTCGTTTGGATAGGATTGAAAGACCCACGCAGCAATTTCTAAGGCTGTATGTTTTTTGTTCTCATGCGCCTGCAAAAATTCGACCACTTTATCCGCTAAATTTAAAGCCATTTATCCCGTCCCATTTATTTGAAGCTTTATATTATCAAAACCATCAATCTTTACAAGAAAGGAGACTAATATGCGTCATATTACACAAGAAGGCATAGACTTAATCAAACGGTTCGAGGGCTTCTCTCCAACCGTTTATTTTTGCCCTGCTGGATACCCCACAATCGGCTACGGCCACGTTGTTAAAAAGGGTGAGGATTTCTCTGGCGGGATCACTCAAGGCGAGGCTGAAGAATTACTACGCTTAGATGCTCAAATTGCAGAGCGTGCTGTCCTGCGTTTAATTACAGTGCCATTAACGGACGGGCAGTTTGATGCGCTAGTATCATTTACTTACAATTTAGGATCAGGCGCACTACAACGCTCAACTTTACGCCGCGTTATTAATCGCCAAAACCACCATAATGTTCCAGCTCAGCTGATGCGCTGGGTCTGGGCTGGTGGCCGTAAGTTGAGAGGGTTGGTAAGGCGTAGAGAGGCAGAGGCTATGCTTTATGCCTAGATTTTAATTTACCTTTGCTCACCCTGAACTTCTCGCAAGGCGCGGCTAAAGAAGTGGCGCGTGGCCTGTTCTCTTGCCTGCGCATCGCTCATCACAATATTTTGTAATTGCTTATCTTTTTGGAAGAGTTTGATTGCCCCCTCAAAGAAAGCATGTGAGAAAGCGCCGAACACGACATCTGGTGGATTGTTTTTCAACATTTCACGAAGATCTTCATCTCCTAAAATCTCTCTATTCACTTGTTCGAAGCGTAAGAAATCTTCTTTAGTAAATTCTGTCCCATGGCGCTGGTTAAAGTTATCGATAATCTCCGACAATGCCTTTTCTTCATCTTCAGTGTATGTTTTTGCGCCAAAGTCTTTAATGGAAGATAAAGCCGTTGTAGAGCCAGCTTGCAAAGAGGCATTGCCATGTTCTTTTTCTTCAACGCGGAAGGCTTGTAGGCGAAGCATGTCTTCTGTGATTTCAATCTCTGGAGGTACATCACGGCTCGGTAATAGCTTAATAAGCCACGCTGAGTAAGAGAATAGCTTCTCAAGGTTAGTGTCCTCTAATCGTACAACTTGCGCGACGAAAGAATAAAAGCGCATATAGCTTTTCAGAAGTTGGCGAAATTCTTCGCGCTTGCCTTCATCTTCTTCATATTCAAAGCGCTGGACAGCATTGCGTACTAGAGCCTCAAGCTTAATACGGTCGTGTGGGTCTAAAATGCCCTTATAATAGATTTCTGCGAAACGATTTACTTCTTCATCATCAATAATTGAGAAGGCTTTAATGCGCCCCTCTAGTTCATAAATTTGATTGGGGTCTGAAATATCTTCGACAGATGTAGCTTCGAAAAACGGCTTAAAAGCATTTTGAATGTCTTCGATTGTATTTTGGAAGTCCAACACAAAAGTACGCTCTTTATTGGCGCATGTTCTATTAAGACGTGAGAGTGTTTGTACGGCCTGTAAGCCATCTAATTTACGATCAACATACATGGCGCACAATTTAGGTTGGTCAAATCCTGTTTGATATTTCTCGGCCACAATTAATAATTGATACTCCGAAGTTTCAAACTTCTTAGGCAGTTCGGTTTCTGCAAAGCCATTAACGTCGGCTTCGGTGTAGGTTTCTCCTTCAAAGTCCATTTCGCCTGAAAAGGCAACAAGCGCCTTCAAGTCCCCATAGTGATGGCTTTCAATATATTTTTTGATGGCAAAGTAATATTTTAAGGCATGCTCTCGGCTTTGCGTAACAACCATGGCTTTGGCGGCCCCATGTATTTCTTTCGCAACGTGACGGCGGAAATGTTCAACGATGACTTCCACTTTTTGCGCGATAGCGGTGGGGTGGAGAGTTGCAAAGCGTGCAACTTTACGCTGGGCGCTTCGCCCAGAGAGGTCTGGGTCGTCCTCAATAACTTTCTCAAGCTGATAATAGGCTTTATACGTCATATAGTTTTGCAAAACATCAAGGATAAAGCCTTCTTCAATGGCTTGGCGCATTGAGTAAAGATGGAATGGGTGTGGCAGTCCGTCAGCCCCCTTAATTCCAAAGCGTTCAAGCGTGACATTGCGTGGTGTGGCTGTAAAAGCAAAATAGCTAACATTCGATTGTGGGCCGCGTTGACGCTGGTAATCGGCAATCATATCCTCAATACCAGATGGCGCATCTTCTTCACTATCCCGGGACAGTGTTTTTGCGAGGTTGTCCGCATGCTTACCAGATTGTGATCCATGTGCCTCATCAATCAGTACCGCAAATTTACGGTCGCCTTGCCCAGATATCTCTTTTAAGTGATCAGTAGAAAATTTATGAATCGTCGTAATAATAATACGTGCGCCATTTTGGATGGCTTCTTTTAGCTGGCGCGATGTGCCGTCAATCTTTTGCACAACACCCTTTGTTTGTTCAAATTGGGCAACAGTATTTTGCAGTTGGCGATCAAGCACAACACGGTCAGTCACGATGATGGCCGTATTAAATACAGGCTCGTCATTATCATCATGCAGAATAATCAGGCGGTGAGCAGTCCAGCCGATGGTGTTTGATTTACCCGACCCAGCAGAGTGTTGAATAAGGTAATTATGGCCCGCATCATTAACCTTGGCGTGCCCAATCATTTTTAAGACTGCGTCTAATTGTTGGAAGCGTGGGAAGATCATTACTTCTTTGCCGTCGCTGGTGTCCAAATGCATAAAGCGACCAATAATATCGAGGAAGATATCACGGCTAAAAATAGCTTTGCCTTCTGGTTGATCGGCATATAGGTAAGCGACGCGGAACTCATCTTTGATATCAGAATTACCGGCACCGCCATCGCGCCCACGGTTAAAGGGCAGGAAGCGTGTTTTGCCGTTATTCAAACAGGTGGTCATGGATATATTGTCTTCGTCCAACGCAAAATGCACCAAAGCGCCGCGCTTAAAGGCCAATAAAGGCTCACCCGCTGGGGAGCGGTCTTTTCTGTATTGGCTTTCGGCGTGTTTAAAGGTTGATCCTGTGCTGAGGTTTTTACACTCTAATGTCGCGAGCGGGATACCGTTTACAAACAAGGCCACATCGATGCGGTTGCCGTTTTTGCTGCTGTACTCCAGCTCATCAATCACACTCAGGATATTGGCGTTATAAAGGCGCAATAAATCATCGTTTAGACCAGAGGCTGGCTTAAAAAAGCAGAGAGAGAATTTGATGCCAGGGATCAGTTTAATGCCTTGGCGCAACACATCTAGAGTGCCGCGTTGCTTTAACGCTTTCTCAAGCTGTTTTAAAAATTCTGTTTCGGCGGCGGTGGAGTATTGTTCTTCCAATCGCGACCATTCATCGGCTTGGGTTTCCTTAATGAATTGCAACACCAGCTTTTTATCAAGAGCTGTCTCAATATCATAGTCAGTCTTTGTATTACGTTTAATATAGCCCTGAGAGCCGATAAGCTGCGCAATTAAATGATTTTGGAAGACGCGCTCCAAGTGAATACTGTCCTTGGTATAGGTTTGGTTTGTCATGACGCCATTTCCTCCTCAATTTTATCCAAACGGCGATCTGCCGTATTTCTATTCTTCCATGCCTCAATATCCAACTGGCCTGTGACGGCTTCTGTAATGAGGGATTTTTTTAATTCTTCTAATTTCTTTATGGATTTCCTAATTTTTGAATGTAAATCATTAATTCTTGAGAGGTCTTTATCTAATTGAGATGTGATTTCATTTTGCTCACTTATAGGTGGAATAGTAAAAACCATGCTTTTCAGGAATGGCATTCTCACAGAATCGACTGTTGATTTAGCAGAATATTGTGTCATTTGATCTTGAAAGAAACTTGATAGAAAATAATAGAAGAAGCGAGCTGTTATTTTATTGAAATTTATAAAAGCATACACCCTTTGATGAAAATCAAATTTACCTTTATAGTGGTGAAATATTTTACCAACACCGGCTCCATCTCCAGATGTTAAGACGGCTTCTTTATCCATGCTAAATGAATTTATCCGCTCTATAGTGTTTGAACGAACAAAAAAAGGATATTCTCCATCAGCTATTTTATCTTGGGTATCTCTGCTCCCTGTTTCAATTTCAACCAAATGACGTAGTTTGACCAAATCCCAATGTGTTGGGACTTTTCCTATCCAAAAAACTGGGCTATTTTTAAAAGAGGAATTACTAACATCAAGTCCTTTAGTCAGGAGGTGTTTTATGTTTGAAACTCTTCGTTCCAGCATAAGGCTGATTAAAGATTTCTTCTTACTAATTAAATATTCGATATGCGATACTTCTTTATCCAGAAAAGTAGAAATTTCTTTTTGTTTTGCGTAGCTAGGAACTAAAATTTTGTGATTATTTAAAGCACTTTGCGACATGCTAGGTATAGCTGTATCGCTTTGATAAAAATCAAAAGGTAAAATTGTTGCGCAATAATAAATAAATTTGGGGTCATATCCTGTTTGGGGTATTCCATAGAACATTGTATCAACTGTCCAAAAAGGCTCATTCACATAAAGAGGCTTGTCTAATGTCCCCTTGCGCCCCAACAGTACAGCTTCGCCATTATATAAAAAGTCATTTGCGTAGGTAAATTGGCCGCCAGAACCTATTACAGGATATCCGCTTTCTGCTTCAACTGACTTATAATCTCGTCCATTTTTAAGATTTAAAGCTCTTTTTAAGCTAACTAGGGACCAATCCTGAGGGGGGTTCTTATTTATAAATTGTTGTAATTCACTCACGCGGCAACCCCTTTTAGTAAATTGGCAATCTCTGCTTCAAGCGTTTTAAGTTCGTCGTCAATTTCAGCGACAGGACGTGGCGGAACATATTGATAGAAATAACGGTTGAAATTAATTTCATACCCTACACGGCCAACTTCACCGTCATTAGGGTCAGTGTGGTTTTCATCCACCCATGCGTCTGGTACAAATGGCTCAACTTCCCGTGCGATATAATCTTTCCAATCTTCTTTAAGTGGTACAAGTTCGTGGTCACGCAAATCACTGTCAGATTCTATTGTGCCATTACTCTTTTTACAAACATCCGCTGTTTCGTCCTTTTCAGATAAGGCAGATAAAATCGCCTTTTTAAGCGGTGCTGGAATATTGAAGTCAAGTGGGCCGAGCGCCTTCTTCAAGGCTTTCTCAAAAACGTCACGGTTTTTAAATAGGTCCGTTGGCACATCCTTTGAAAGCGCCGCAAGTAGAGCGGTTTGTTCTTCATCTGATAGCCTTATAAAGGCTTTTTCTAATTTCAAAAGCTCTAAGCGTTCAGCGCTGAATTGGAAGTTTAGTTTTAAGGGGCGCTCAACGCGCACTTCCCGGTAACCAAAGTCAGTTGCATCAAAAATCTTTGAATACTCACCCCAGCCAGAATTACCATTCAGCATTTGGCTATACATCTTCACGATTTCATTGCGAGCGTCATCGGATATTTCTCTGCGCTTGCTTCCCAAGCTTTTCCGCATAGAATTCCAGAAGCGTTCGCCGCTGGCATCAATCAGCTGTACCTTGCCAAGGCGCTGGTCTTGCTTGCGGTTGGTTAGCATCCATACGTATGTTTGAATGCCTGTGTTGTAGAACAAGTCGGTTGGTAGCGCGATTATAGCCTCAACCCAGTCATTTTCCAGCATCCAACGGCGTATTTCACTCTCGCCAGAATTTGCGCCACCGGTAAAGAGCGGTGAGCCATTCATAACAATACCAATGCGAGAGCCAGCCTCATCATCACGCATTTTTGCAATCATGTGCTGTAAGAAAAGCAACTGGCCGTCTGATACGCGCGGCAGGCCTGCACCAAAGCGACCGTCTGCGCCCATTTCTTTTGCCTCATCAATGATGGGGTCTTTGTATTTCTTCCAATCCACACCATATGGTGGGTTTGAAAGCATGTAATGGAATTTCTTATCTCTATGCGCATCCTCCGTCAGCGTGTTGCCATAGGCAATCTGCTCAGGGTTATGGCCTGTCACCAGCATGTCTGATTTACAAATACCAAAGGACTCACCGTTTAACTCTTGCCCGTAAAGCTCAACACGGATCTTCTCGTTATGCGCAATCATCGCTTCTTCCGTGAGGGCAAGCATTCCGCCCGTGCCGCATGCAGGGTCATAAACCGTGCGAATAATTCCTGTGCCGGTAAGCGCCTCTACATCATTGATGAGCAATAGATCGACAATTAAGCGAATAACCTCACGCGGGGTGAAATGTTCCCCAGCCGTTTCATTAGATATTTCAGAGAATTTGCGGATTAAGTCTTCGAAAAGATAGCCCATCTCAATGTTTGAAACTTTGTCTGGGTGCAAATCGATTTGAGCGAATTTTTCAAAGACCTGCCATAGGATGCCGCCATCTTTAAGGCGCTTTAGTTGGTCGGTGAAAAGGAATTTATCAAGGAAAATGTCGCGGATGCTGGTGTTAAAGTTTGTGATGTAATCCAGTAGGTTTTTATGAACATCGCCTGCATCCTGACTACGGATTTTTTGGAAGGTGAGCTTACTCACGTTATAAAGCTTTAATCCGTTACCAACGGCGCTAAAAAGCATCATATCCTTAGTATGGTCATCCACGCCTTCTGGGAGGGCGTCATAAGCGCTGATCACGGCATCTTTTGATGATTCAAGGATACAATCCAGACGTCGCAGCACAACAAATGGCAGGACGACTTTGCCGTATTCGGATTGTTTAAAATCTCCGCGCAAAATCTCTGCAATTGACCATGCGAGGGAGCTAAGGCTTTGTACTTTTGCTGTTGTCATTATTTCTTTCCTTGCTCTGTTGTATTACCTTCGGATTGGCGTTTTATCCACGCATCAATTTCTTCTTTTTTAAAACGCCATGCGCTACCAACTTTAAAGCCCGGCACTTTGCCCTCAGAAGCAAAGCGATAGGCCGTCTTCTCCGCAATTTTCAGATAATCAGCAAGCTCTTTTACTGTCATGATATCGTCATTAGGCATAGTTTCATGTCCTTTAAAGTTATGTTGATTGAAAATAGTTGAAATTGAGCGAAACAACAAGTTTATAAAATTAAAAAAGCAGGGCTGATGCGTTTTTAGCCCTGCTTTGAAGAATTAAACGATAAAATACAAACTTTATTCCACCAAAATACTAAACGGCGCAAAAACCTGTTTTCCGTCAATCTGTACTTGCGCGAATAGCTTTAAATACCCCGCTTGTTCCGGTTCAATATGAAAGCGCAAGGTTGGACCACCACGTTCCGTATCTTCGGTTGGTTCGACCCCCATAGGGTGGATATGTGCAATAGATTCATAATCTTCGTAAAAGCCAACCATGTGCGCAAAAGCCCCCATGACAGGCTCCAAGACATTGAAGGGTTGCCCGTCTTTAGAAATGCTCATATTGGCAAAGACAGCTTCACCGGCTTTTAAATCGCCTTCGATTTCCAGCTTGAAATCGTAACCGTGTGAAGTCGTTTCAAGATTGATATTTTTATCCATCGGTTCTTTACAGTCTTCCGTGCCTTGCAAATCAAGAGGTATATAATGTTGATGTGAACCTTTGAGCTGAACATCCGCCCATATTCGATAGGAACACACAGTCTGCGGCGTAAAGTTAAAAACATATTGTCCTGTTGCTTTTTGAACCGGGTGTTCATGATGATAATCTTTTAATCCCGGCTCGATGATGAGCAAATGAACGGGCTGTGTATGCGCCACTTCAAACTGCGATACATCAACGGGTTTGGCCTGCATATCCCGAATAAACAGGGTCACTTCGTTTTCTTCACCTGTTTTTAATTCACTTGGAGAAATCGGCGTGATAACAAGCTCCGGCTCTCCGGCATGCTGTGAATGATCATGTCCGCTGTGGTCATGACCTTCGTGTCCATCCTGCGCCATAGCGGGAAAAGTGAGCAGTACAGCCATAACAAGGGTCGGTAGAATATATTTAATCATTTTCATTTCCTTCTCTATATTCTGAAATTGCTTGGAGAGTGATCTTAATAGAAGAATGCATAAACAGTGCGGCGATAACGAAAGCCACAGCAATGTCAGGCCAGATTGTTCCGGTAGCAAAAACACCAGCCCCTGCAATCATCACAGCAACGTTGCCGATAGCATCGTTGCGGCTACACAGCCAAACTGAACGAACATTGGAATCGCCATCCCTATATTTCATAAGAAGCATTACGCTGACCATATTCGCTGCAAGAGCCATTAGGCCTATCGCACCCATAGTAAACGGCTCTGGATCACCTGTAACGAAAACGCGATAGAGGGTGAAGCTAAGCACAAAAATTGCCATTGCGCCTAGGCTCAGTCCTTTGAGCAAGGCTACCAAGGATCTTGTTTTAAGAGGTTTCCCAATGACTAGAAGCGTTGCGGCATAGGTTGCGGCATCCCCAAGAAAATCTAATGCATCTGCTTTAAGAGCCGTGGAATCGGCTAGAAAACCAGCTACGCTCTCGACCAGAAACATGGCAAAGTTAATGGATATAACCACCCATAAAATCCTTTTATAAGTCGATGATAGCCCTTCAAAGGCAATATTGCCGCATGAATCACCGCACTTATCAGCCATTATTTTTATCCTTTCGTGCTTGGCGTTTTTCATAGTTTTCAATACGCACTTCCTTTTTGCATGCGAGGCGTTTCTTAACCGATGTAAATCGGGCAGATGGACAGCGTTGTTGCTCAATGCTGGCAAAACGCGGCATCTCTTTAATTTGCTCTGGTGTGTATTGACCAGTATCAGCATGTGCCGCTGCCATGCCTAATGTGGCTATGGATACGCAAGTCAGTGTAAGTAATTTAAACATTTTCAGTTTTCCTTTCGTTGAGATAGTTGATGGATGCCTTCTCACCAAATCGCCAGAACACCAATGGTGTAACGATAAGGTTCAGAAGCGTAGAGCTGAACAGACCTGAGAAGATCACGATTGCAACAGGGCTAAGAATTTCTTTTCCTGTTTCACCTGCGGCCATTACGAGTGGTGTAAGGGCAAGCAGTGCCGTTAATGCAGTCATAAGTACTGGCACAAGCCGTTCTTGTGTTCCACGCTTTAGCATTTGAAGGTCAAACTTTTCTCCCTCATACTTCATGAGATGGAGATAATGTGAGATCATCATAATACCGTTACGCGAAGCAATACCTGTAAGCGTTACGAACCCAACCATGGTTGCGATTGAGAACACGCCGCCTGTCAAATAGATTCCAATCACTGCGCCAATGAAAGAAAGTGGGATTGCGAGCATGACTTGCAAACTTAGGCTTACTGAACGGAAGTTGGTGTAGAGTGCAAGAAACATTCCTAAAAGCGAGAAGATACTCAAGATTAGGATATTCCGCTGTGCAGTGGCTTGGCTTTCAAATTGTCCACCATAGCTAATGTAATATCCCGATGGCAGCTCTAGCTTTTCATCGAGTATGGTTTGAATATCTTCAACGACACTAACTACGTCTCGGCCTTGCGTATTAGCTTGCACAACCATACGGCGGTTTACGCCTTCGCGGTTAATCAAGTTCGGTCCTTTAGCTTCCTCGATATCCGCAAAGAGCTGGAGAGGAACGACATTACCTCGCAGTGTTTCAAACGGAATTTTACCGATGGCCTCTTTGTCTTCCCGCGCTTCGTCATTCAAGCGTAGAACGACATCGAACAAACGATTGCCATCAATGATGCTGGTGACGGTTTGCCCCTGCATTGCAAGTTCTGCATGTTCAGCTGCTTCGCCAATCATTACGCCATGCTGCTTGGCTTTGTCACGATCAAAATTCACATGAATTTGCGGGATCAAAAGCTGCTGTTCCATTTGCAGGTCAGCAATGCCTTCAACATCTTGAACCAAGGCCAGCACCTCAGCGGCTTTGGTGCGCAATATATTGAGATCATCACCAAAAATTTTAATCGCAATCTGCGCCCGAATACCAGAGGTAATGAAATCTATGCGGTGCGAGATAGGCTGACCGATATTGATAATTACACCGGGAATTGATCCAAGTTTCTCACGAATATCTGCAACGATCTCTTCTTTGTGCCGGTCAGATGGTTTTAGCGTCACTTCCAATTCTGTGGAATTGACACCAAGTGCATGCTCATCTTCTTCGGCGCGACCAGTTCTTCGTCCAGTATCGGCAACCTCGGGAATTTCATGCATAAGATTTTCAGCCAAAATACCGAGACGGTTGCTTTCCTCTAACGATGTTCCGGGGGGTAATGTCACATTGATTGTAAAACTGCCTTCGTTAAATTCTGGCAAAAATTCACGCCCAAATGTCGGCACAAGCATTAAAGCTCCTAAAAACAACACGGCGACAATAGTCAAAACAGCCTTGGGTCGAGGCAAAGCGAGGCTTAAAACCTTACTATGTCCTGCTTTTAGCTGCCTTACCAACCAACCATCTTTCTCATCCTCCATACGCTTCATCTTCGGCAAAAGGTAAGAGCATAAAGCTGGTGTCACAGTAAGCGAAACGAGCATTGAAGCTACAATTGCTGTAATATAGGCCACACCAAGAGGAATAAAGACTTTCCCTTCAAGGCCGCTCATAGCAAAGAGTGGTAAGAAAACCATAAATACAATAATGGTCGAGAAAACAATTGAGTTTCTAATCTCTTTAGAAGCTTTAAATACAACACTTAAAGCTGGCTCTTTATCCTTTTTATGTCTGTTTTCTCGTAATCGCCTAAATACATTTTCAACATCGACAATTGCATCATCGACCAACTCCCCAATAGCTACAGCAAGCCCCCCAAGTGTCATGGTATTAATGCTCATACCAAACCATTTAAAGATGATGAGAGTTACCACGATAGATAAAGGAATGGCCACTAGCGTAATTGCAGTTGTCCTGAAATTCAGTAAAAATAAGAACAGGACGATTGCCACCAGAATAGAACCATCGCGTAAGGCCTCGATGATGTTGTGGATAGCGTTTTTAATAAATTCAGCCTGCTTAAAAATCTCAGGGTTGAGGACAATACCTTCGGGTAATGATTTCTCAATAGAGACGAGTTCTTTTTCAATGCGATCAGTCAAACCAATCGTATCTGTTCCCGGTTGCTTTGAAACCGCAAGCAATACACCTGCCTTACCATTGACAGACGCATCACCACGTTTGGCAATAGGTCCAGCCAGTTTAACCTCTGCAACATCCGCAAGCGTAAGGGCGGGCATATCAGGAGAAACCTCTTTCGCAATGACAGTTTTTTCTAGATCATTCAGAGACCTAATAAGACCTAAGTTACGAACTGAATGCTCCTGATATGCATTTAATAAAAACCCACCAGTCGTGTTCACATTTGCATTTTCTAATGCCTCACGCACCTGATGCAAAGTAATACCATGGTTAAGCATTTTCTGGGGATCAACCAGTACATGATACTGTTTTAAATCACCGCCAATTGCAGTGATTTTTGATACACCACTAATACCTAATAACCGTTGCTTTACATCCCAATCAGCAATCGTTCGTAAATCAAGGGGGCTGATATCGGGGTTTTCAGATGTAACACCAATAAACATTACTTCGCCCATAATTGAGGACACAGGCCCCATGATGGATTGAACATCATCTGGCAAGCTACCTGCAACTTGGTTTAGTTTTTCGCCAACAATTTGCCGAGCAAGATAGATATCCATATCCCAATCAAACTCAGCATATACAATGGAAAAGCCAATAGATGATGATGATCGCACCATTGTCACGCCGCTTGCACCATTCATGGCAGCTTCTATGGGAAAGGTCACAAGAGTTTCGACTTCCTCAGGAGCTAGGCCGTGCGCTTCACTAATAATTGTTACCGTTGGGCGGTTTAAATCAGGAAACACATCTACTGGAAGTGTCCGTACAACCTGAAAGCCGTAAACAGTCATGAGTGCCGCGATAGTGATCACTAAGAGGCGATAATTCAGGGCAAAACGTATAATTGTATCAAACATATTTCATTCCTCCCTTAATGCTTATGATCGCTGTGATCATCATGATTATTTGATTCAGTTTCATCGCTATGATCATGGCCGTCATCATGGGAATGGTCTTCTTGTTCATCATGCGGTTTTTCATCATCTGTATGTTCCTGAATGCCACCAACAGACATATATTGCAGTTGGTAGTTACCGTTTGTCACAACGCTTTCATTGGGAAATAACCCACTTTTGATTTCAATATGATGGCCTGTCTTTACGCCGACTGTAACATCGCGTTTTTCAACTTCTTGTCCTTTGATCACATACACAAAGTATGATCCTAATTCTCCAAGCACGGCACGTTTAGGCACGGCCATAACTGGTGCATCCGCAGCTGTAAAAATTTCCATCGTTCCTTGCAATCCGGGTTGAATATCACCCTTTGGTGTATCAATCAGTGCAAAGATAGAAAATGTTCTGCTCTCGGGATCAATGACGCGATTAATGCGCTGGATTTTACCTTCAATATGCCGATCAGGGGCAATATCAAGATGAAGCTTTGCCTTTTGCCCAACTTTCAAGATTTGAATATCTGGTGTTTCGTAAGCCACACCACGAACTAGCATCTGTGATGCATCACCAATTTCAAGAATATCGCCGCCCGCATCAACGATTTCACCAACACCTGCATGAAGGTTTAAAATAAACCCATCCATCGGCGCAGATAAAACCACATTGCTATTTCCGACACTGACAGGCTGAAGAGTGACAAGACGTTGTCCTTTTCTAACCTCTTGACCAACCTTCACAGCAATATCAATAATTTTACCGCCAAAACGGGGAGAAATAGACGCTTTTTTCTCAGGTAATAGCTCTGTAAATGCTAACATATCAACCGCTTGTGCAATGGGTAAAAATTCAACTTTTGCAGACTGAATACCAAGGTTATTCATTTGCTGATCGGTCAAATCAAAATGAGTCGCTGGACCTGCACCACCAGCAAAAGCACTTTCACCGTGATCATGTCCTGGTCCTGCGTAGGCGGGGCCTATAAATGCTAAGAAAGAGAGTGTGAGTAAAAGTTTTTTCATGGTTTTATTCCTTTATATCTGCAAGGCTCTGTCCAATTAAGCTTTCAAGCTCAATTCGCGCCTCGATAGAATTTAAGTATGTTTGTAAGCCCTCGCTTTGCACGTTTGTAATGCGCTCACGCATTTGAAAAAGATCAAGGATGGAGGCTTGTCCATTCTCAAATTTCTTATCTATCAGCGACTGCACATCATTCCATGACGGAATGATTTTATTACGATAGGTGGATGCCGATATTTGCGTGGCCTTGGCTTGTTCAAAAGAGGCCGCCAGCACATTCGCAAAGTTTTGTTCATTCAGCGCATTAAGGTTGCTTTGCGCCAAGCGGCGTTCCGCATTGGCTCGCGATAGCTCGGCATTATTACGATCCCAAATCGGAATAGCTATATTCACGCCAAATAAGATTGCGGTGCTATCGTCATCAAAATCACGTTCGATCACAGCGCGAGGCGCAAATTCAGGAAAGCCTGCATCTTGCCGTGCTACATTATAGCGGCGTTCTGCTAGGGCTTTACGGCTTTCCAGCAAACTACGAACAGAACCTTCGTGACCCCCGAGAGACGTTAATTCTGCAAGCGCAGGAATTTCAGGGCTTTTAGGGCGTGTTGCATCAAAGCTCGTTTGATCCATTCCAGCCATGCGCAAAAGGTTCGCCGCACCGCTTGTCTTTCTAGCGCGAACAACACGAAGTTGCTCTTCCAAACGCAGAGCTTCGGCTTTAAATATTTTGGCATCTGCCGCATCAACACGGCCTTCTTTTGCAGCGCGTTCAATCAGCTTTTGTTTTTTACGAGCATAACTGGCGTTTTCAGATAAAAGATTTTCCTGCTCTTGTAGGGCCCAATAGGAGGCGTAGCCACGAGTTATAGAGTGAATAAGCTCCAACATTTGTGCTTTCTGCTCAATGCTAGCAGTGCGGCGCAATGCATCAGCATATGATCCGCGTGATCCAAAATTCGAAAGCCGCATTGGCTGTTCGAACTCAAGACCAACTGAGCGCGAAGAGTTATCTTCAATTGCTGTAAAATCAATTTCGGCTGAGGGGTTTTGTAAAGTTTCAATTTCAAAAGCCTCAGCGTCGGCATCCGCTACGCTGTTTAAGATACGTGCTGTTTCGGGGCTGTTTTGAAGGGCTTGCTTAATCACTGTTTCTAGTGAAAGCGTTTCTGCTTTTGCTGCTTGAATAGGCGCAAACAAAGCAACCAGCAAGATTATATATAAATATTTCATTGTTATTTCCGTCTTTAAATGTTCATAGAAAAACGCAGCCCTAAACAGAGCTGACGCAAAATGCAGGCACAATTAGCCTGCGAACATTAAATACGGGGTGGGCGTCTTAAGCCTAAAACAAAGGCAGAATCATGTTGATCAACGGATGTAACAGCACTCTGCTTGCTTACATTAAGTGCCATTTTAACAGGTGCTGTCGAAGTGGCCATTGAATGAGAATGAACACAACAGCAATCATCGCACGCGCTTTCATCGTGGTTTTGATCCTGATCTGAATGACAAGGCTCATTATCTACGCTATTATCTTGATCCATTTGATGATGAGCACAGGTGTGACTTTCGGCAGAAGCGTGAGCCATGTTGGCGAAGCTTCCTGCAGTAAATGCAAACAATAATGTTATCAAAATGAAAATACGCATTTAAAAATGATATAATTTATTGCTATTTGATGCAAGACATAGTTAATGTTTTGTGAATGTTCGTTTCGGGGTATCGCTTACACAACCAATTCTTCTAGGGTCCTTATATAGTCTAGCTTTAAGCTAATCGGTTGCACGGTCACACCAGAAAGTGCGACCTGACATGCTAAATCCTAGCTATCTGATTAAATCCCGACACGACATTTACTATTTCCGCTATCCCTTGCCTATAGAGCCGTGCGGTAAATCTAACCGCATCAGTGTGTCATTAAAGACACGCTGTCCAAGAGAAGCCTTGCGACTAGCAAAGGCATTGGAATATCATAGCGTTAACTTAATAGAGGGTATGGATTTAGAGCGTATGAAACATGCAGATATTATGGCGATGTTTAAAGATTATTATGGCGAAGTGCTAGAACGCTCTAAAACTCGCATAGATAATGACGGGCCACTGTCTCAAGACAAAGTGTTGAAAATCAATAGCGCATTAGAAACGATTGATGAGCTTATCGAGAGCAACCTTGATGATGCTGGTGAGTTATACGGATTAGAAGAACAGCCAGAAGAAAGCTCGGTACATCAGGCTTTACTGCGTGTGATGAAAAACTCCGACTTAAACTATGAAGTCGGTAGCAAGGAATATGAGGTGATGAAGAAGGCTCACAAATACGTTTGGCGTAATCATCTAACCGATCTTCTTACTTATAATGATCAAGTAACTGATTACAGTCTCCTTGGAGGGCAAGAGAAATTCGTGGCGTGTAAAGGGGGAGGACAGTTAGCCAAGATTGTAGAAGATTACCTCAATGAGATTGAGCCTACATTAGGTAAGAGGGCGCTTAATGAGCAAAGGGATTGTCTGAATTACCTTGTAGACGCATTGGGAGCACAGTATTCGATCGGCGATATAGATGTTGCGGTCGTGCAAAGCATAAAAGCACAACTTAGTAGTACTCCGACAGGTCGTAATAAGGGGAAACTAACACGAGGCTTAAGCTTAAGTGAACAAATTGAAGTAGCCAAGAAGAATGATTTGCCGAAGCTAAGCACTACGTCTGTAAACAAGTATTTGACATACTTTAGCTCTCTGTGTGGCTGGGCTCACCAAAATAAAATCGTTAGTGAGAACTTGTTCAAAGGTATTCGTGTTAAATCGAGTAAGAAGAAACACCGTAGGCGTGATCATTTCACTCAGCCAGAAGTTACGGCCATTATTGAGAATTTAGGGGGAGGAGAAAAAACAGGTCTGGTTAAAAGTAGATCATATTATTGGGGTGCACTATTAGCTGTTTATACTGGAGCAAGGCTCAACGAAATTGCGTCGCTTCTGCCTGACGATATTAAGCAGGATGAAAGTACAAAAATATGGTATCTGGCTATCAATGATGAAGAGGAAAGTAAGAGAACCAAGTCAGATGCGGCTACGCGGATCGTTCCAATACACTCTCAATTAATCGAGCATGGTTTCTTAGAGTACGTAGAAGAGGCAAAAGGAGCTATTGAAAAGCGTCCGAAGACAAGGGGGCAGAATACCCGATTACTCTATGACTTAACGTACACAGATCATGACGGGTGGGGCCGTAAATTAGGACGATGGTTTAATGAAAAATACCTAGTAGCAATAAATCTTAAAACTGACAAAAAAACGCTGCATAGCCTACGTCATAGTTTTATTACGAACTTAAGTGCGGCAAGAGTAGAGTTTGCACATATTAGGGCTGTTGTCGGCCATGAGGCCGGAACGGTGACGGAGGTCAATTATGCTCACTTTGGTATAGAGCACCTAAAAGTATTTAAAGAAGCTATTGAGGCGCTTACCTATTAAGTTATTCCCTGTATTACATTGACGGATTCTTGCTTATTCCCTAGTATCTTGCACAGAGTTCTCATATGAGGCTTCGGAGCTTAATAACTCCTGTCAAAAGCGGTATTCTAGACACTGCCGTAAATGTGTCGCCCTCGGTCTTATGGCTGGGTGGCGATGTCATGTTCAGGGCGCACGCCTAAAAGCATCGCGCCGTTTCTTTTGACACGGTTATTAACACCCAGCTACCAGACAGAAAGCTCTGACGTTTTAAACATAAGCTTGGGAGGGAAGCATGAAATTTACGATTTGGAATGTTACTGGGGCGATAGTGTCGCTAGCATTTGGTGGCCCCTTAGGTCTGATTATTTTCTTCTTTTTGTGGCTGGTAATTTGGTATCATTCAAGCCTGCGTGGGCTACTATTCATACAGTGCTATATATATCTCATGATGGTCAATACGGACGAGGTTCCACCTTATGACGCAAGTATCAAGGCAAACAACCTTAACGTCCATGAGGCTAGTGGCTTACTAATGGGTGCCATTGATTTCGCGAACAGATTTGCGAGCGGTCAGCAGTTGCCCGTTATAAAAGAAGCTAAGGAGCAAGGGTATATTTACAAGAAAAAGTCGTTTGTTGAGCTAATGAAAGAGGCGTGGGGCGACTGATTGGAATGCCCCTCTTGCTAGAGAATTGCTTTGCCCTCTCCACATGATCAACCTTTTAGTCTACAATCCAAACGCACAGTAAGACCGAGGGCGTAAACATGACTAAACTCACACTACAGCAATTAGAAAGTCACCTGTGGAAGGCTGCCGACATCCTACGCGGCTCTATCGACAGTGGAGACTACAAGCACTACATCTTCGGCCTACTGTTCTACAAGCGCCTGTGTGATGTATGGGAGGAAGAATACGAAGATCGCCTCGCTAAGTATAATGATGCAGAATTGGCCGCTGATCCTGATGAGCACCGCTTTCATATCCCCGAGGATCATTCATGGAAGAGCATTCGTAAGCACACCACAGATATTGGCGCGAAACTCAATACAGCCTTCCACGCGATTGAGGATTCCAACGCAAAACTAAAAGACATCTTCCAAGATGTAGATTTCAACAACAAAGATCGTTTCCCTGACGATGCCCTAGAGAAACTCCTGCGCCACTTCGAGACATACCGCCTGCGCCGTAAAGACGTAGACGGTGATATGCTCGGCGCGGCGTATGAATACCTGATCGCTAAGTTCGCTGATGATGCGGGCAAGAAGGGCGGAGAGTTCTACACCCCCAAGATGGTTGTGCGGTTACTGGTGGAGTGCCTACAGCCACAAGAGCAGATGTCTGTGTACGATCCGACTTGTGGATCTGGCGGGATGTTGTTAGAGGCGTGCCACTATCTGGAGCGTCACGGCAACAACCCCAAGACCCTCGCATTGTATGGGCAGGAAAAGAACCTGAATACATGGGCGATCTCTAAGATGAATCTGTTCCTGCATGATATCGATGATGTGGAAATTAAACGCGGTGATACACTCGCCGATCCGCAACACTTGGTGGGTGGCAATGAAGGCGAAGGTGGCATCAATATGCTTGCCGCCAAAGGCCTGCGCACCTTCGACCGTGTGTTGGCTAACCCGCCATTCTCGCTAAAGGAATGGGGGCATGATCAATGGTCTGCGGGTGATAAGTTCGGACGTGATAAATATGGCTGCCCACCTAAAGGATACGGCGACCTTGCCTTCGTTCAGCATATGGTGGCGAGCCTGAAATCAAACGGCGTGGCGGGCGTTGTTCTGCCGCACGGGATTTTGTTCCGTGGTGGGGCGGAAGGGAAGATTCGCCAAGGCTTGCTCAATGATGATCTGATCGAGGCCGTGATTGGCCTGCCCACTAACCTATTCTACGGCACGGGCATCCCTGCCTGCATCTTGATCCTGAACAAAAACAAAACCGCCGACCATAAGGGAAAAGTCTTGTTCATCAATGGCGCGAAGGAGTTTAAGGAAGGGAAAAACCAAAACACCCTGACCGAGGATAACGTCGCAGCACTTGCCAAGGGCTTCAATGATTACACTGACAAAGACCGTTTCAGCCGCGTCGTAGAGCTTAGCGAAATCGCCGAGAACGATCACAACCTCAACATCCCACGCTACGTCCCCGATATGGATGAGGAAGAAGAGATTGATGTCAGCGCCGAGCTGGTGAAGCTAAACGACCTCCGCGCCGAGCGTGATGAGGCCGAGAGCACTATGCTCGCGCATCTGAAGGAGCTTGGTTATGGCGGTTGAGGGTTGGGAAATTACAACAGTGTCTGAGCTTGGTGATGTTGTTACTGGAAAGACACCAAGTACTAAAAATCAAAATTTTTGGGGCGGTAATATTCCATTTGTAACCCCGACAGATATGAATAGTAGTAAGTATATTGTTGCCACTGAAAGATTTGTAACAGGCGCAGCCATGGAAAAGGTAACCAAACCATTACCACAAGGTAGCGTAATGGTTACGTGCATTGCATCAATAGGAAAGATGGCAATTGCGGAACGGAAATGTATAACCAACCAACAGATTAATACAATAATTCCAAACAAACAGGTCGTTTCAGAATTTTTATACTACGCCCTATTATCTAAAGCTCCCGAACTTAAAAACATGTCGGGTACAACTGCTGTCCCAATCATTAACAAGACGCAATTTTCGAAAGTTGAAGTTGACCTCCCCCCACTGCCCGAGCAGAAGAAGATTGCGGAAGTGTTGGGGAGTGTGGATGAGGCGATTGCCAAGACCGAGGCCGTGATTGCGCAAACCCAGCGCGTCAAACAAGGCCTCCTCCAAACCCTCCTAACCCGCGGCATCGGCCACACCAAATTCAAACAAACCGAACTCGGCGAGATACCGGAGAGTTGGGAGATTAAGCCTATTGGCGACATGGTGGAGTTTTCAAATGGCAAAGCCCATGAAAAAGATATCGATGAAAAGGGTGAGTATGTTGTTGTAAACTCCAAGTTTATATCGACAGAAGGAAAGGTAAGAAAGTTTTCACATTCTCTAAACCTTCCTGCTAGTATTAACGACATCCTGATTGTCATGAGTGATATTCCTAATGGCAAGGCAATTGCTAAGTGCTTTTTAACAGACATAGACAATACATATACTGTAAACCAAAGAATTGGTCGCCTGCGCCCCAAGCGTGATAACCCTAGCTTTCTTTATTATGTTCTTAACAGAAATCCATACTTCCTCTCGTTTGATGATGGTGTAAAGCAGACAAACCTTAGAAAAGATGAAGTCCTTGCATGTCCTATTGCGGCACCAACAAATACTCAAGAACAAGACGGCATCGTTAATGTTCTTGATGGTATCGGTGACACAGTCTCTAGCAACATCAATAAATTGGCTGAACTAAAAAAACTCAAAAAAGGCCTCATGGCTGACCTGCTTACGGGGCGGGTGCGGGTGAATGTTGATCAAAACACGAAAGAGGATGCAGCGTAATGGGTGGTGAATGGACATTTGCGGAGAAGCCGTGTTTGGATTATCTGCAATCGATTGGGTATGATTATTTGCATCACAAGGCGCACGCGGATAACCGCGAGGCGGACAACCATGTGATCTTTAAGCCGATCCTGATCGAGGCCTTGATGCGCATTAACGGCATCACCGAGGCCGATGCGCTGGCGGTGTATCAGGAGTTATTGGGGAAGGCAGATAACGAGGAATGGACGAAGCTGCTGCGCGGGGATTATAGCCGCAATGTGGAGGGTCATGACACCAAACAGACCATCCGCCTGATTGATTTTCTCGATACAAAGAACAACACATTCACCGTGACAAACCAGCTTAAGGTGAAGGCGGAGAAGTCACGCATCCCTGATGTAGTGGTCTATATCAACGGCATCCCCGTGGTGGTGATTGAGGCGAAGTCACCGCTGAATTGGAAGAACAAAACGGGCGAGGCCTTTGCGCAAATACAGCAATATGAGCGCGATATTCCGCGGCTGTTTTACTCTAACCAATTTAATATCCTGACCGATGGCACAAACTGCCTCTATGGCTCCACAGGCAGCCCGTCTAAGTTTTTTGGCACATGGAAAGACCCGTGGCCGCGCAAGGTGGATGAGTTTGGCTCTGCGCTGGAACAGGGGCTGTGGTCGCTGCTGGAGCCGTCACGCCTGCTTGATCTGATTGCGCATTTCATTGTGTTCGAGCGCGAAGATGGTCGCGTGATTAAAAAGATGTGCCGCTATCAACAATTTCGCGCCGTGAACAAAATCGTCCACCGCGTGGCAGATGAAGATAAACGCCGTGGCTTGGTCTGGCATACGCAAGGATCGGGCAAATCTTTGACGATGGTGTTTGCTGCGCTGAAATTAAAGAAGAACATGACGGTGGATAGCCCCGCGCTGGCTAATCCTAGCATCATGGTGCTGACGGATCGTGTGGATTTGGATGATCAGATCTCTGGCACATTTGAGGCGTGTGGCTTACCCAACCCCGAGCGGATGAAGGCGGTGAAGGATTTACGAGCTTTGTTGAGCGCACAGACCGAGGGGCTGATGGTTCTCTCGACCGTGTTTAAGTTCCAAGGATCTAACAAGGCGATTGAGAATAGCGGCAACTGGATCGTGTTGGTCGATGAATGTCACCGTACACAGGAAAAAGATCTCGGCGCATATATCCGCGCGACACTGCCCGATGCGCAATTTTTCGGCTTCACAGGCACGCCGATCAAGAAGACGGATAAAGACACCTATGCGAACTTTGGCGTAGAAGGCGAAGGCTATCTCGATAAATACGGGATTGATGATGCGGTGGCCGATGGTGCGACTGTGCCGATCCATTACACAGGGCGCAAGACTGACTGGCATATTGATGAAGCACAAATCGATATTCTCTTTGATCAATGGTTTGCGGAACTGCCTGATGAAGAGCTAGAACAGTTGAAGCGAAAAGGTGTGCGGTTAGCGCATCTTGTGAAGCACCCCAAGCGTGTGGAACTGGTTACGCTCGACCTATGGACACACTACAAAGCCTATGCCAAGCCAGACGGATTTAAAGCCCAGATAGTGGCCTATGACCGTGAGGCTATAGTTTTATATAAGCGTGCGCTGACGGCTCTGGTGGCTTCTGAATTGCGTGCTGAGGGTATGAATGAGGCAGAAGCTCTTGCAGAAGCTGATCGTTATGCGGTCTGTGTTTATTCTCAGAGCCAAGAAGATGATAAACCTGATGAAGACAGCTATGTTGAGGATGTGCGCCAAGAATTGAAGCAGCACTATCTCGACAAAGATGCGGAAACAAACGCGAAAGCAGCCTTTAAGCGTCGAGGTGAGCCACCATACTTCCTGATCGTGTGTGACAAGCTCCTTACGGGCTTTGATGCGCCACTAGAAAATGTCATGTATCTCGACAAGCCGCTAAAGGAGCATAATCTCTTGCAGGCTATTGCACGTACAAACCGCGTAGACACACCAGAGAAACGTAATGGCTTGATCGTGGATTATATTGGGGTGTCGAAGAACCTTGATACTGCGCTGGAAAGCTATCGCGAAGACGATGTGAAGAACGCCATGCGCCCGCTAGATGATCTGCTGTCTGCACTCCGCGGCGCACATGCCGAGGTGATGTCCGAGGTCAAGCCATTCAAGGGCAAGGGCGCGAGCATTAAGGATGAGATCGATGGCTATCTTAATTCGATCACAGGGCAGAAGGACAAATGGTACACGTTCCGCCGCAAAGCTCGTGAATTTATTGCAGCCTACGAAGCGCTGAGCCCTGAGCCGTCTACGCTGGAGTTCTTGGCTGACCTAAAATGGGTGGATCAATGCTTGCGTTATGGCGCTCAAGTTATGGAGCAAAAAGAAAGCCTTGATCACTTCGAGTATAGCCGCAAGATACGCGATATGCTGGAAGAGCATGTGCTTGCCACAGGGCTAAGCACGACCATTAAGCTGCGCCATATTACCGATCCTGATTTTTGGGAGGATTTCAACGCAGCGGATAAAGCGCCTGCAGACCTAAGGGAAGCGTGTATTCGCAAATCGACTGAGCTGCGTAAAATCACATCTGAGCGTATCGACAAAAACCCAATACGATACGGTAAGTTTTCAGACAAGCTCCGCGAGATCATTAAGCGCCTTGAAAAGGATCAAGCCAACCTTGCACAAGAGCTGAAGGCAATGGAGGGGCTGTCCAAAGCAGTTGATGATGAAGACAACGCACACGAAGGCTCGGATATGTCGGCAGCGGCTTATGACGTGTATAAGATCCTAAAGGAGCTTGGTGAGGGCGCTAATGACAATGGACTGCAAGAACTGGCTCAGCAGATCAATGAACTCTACGCCTGTGATCAAAGTGCTCCACGTCTCTGGCAAGAGAAGGATCAACTGAAGAAGTCTCTACGTGGTGAGGTCCGCGTTAAGCTTCATGCCGCAGGCATTCCTGACATCAAGAACGTCGCTGAACAAGTCGAAGAATTTGCTATTAAGCACCATGCGAAAGTTTAACCATGCCTACTTATAACATCGGCAGTACGCAGATCGAATATACGCTTGATCGGAAAAGCGATATTGAGCGCCGCTACATTGAAATTACGCCCAGCCGCGTCCTCGTAACAGTCTGCAATCAAGACAATGATGACGATATTAGAGCGTTCCTCAACCGGAAAGAACGCTGGTTATTTGATAACACACAAAAAATAAACGATCTTGCCGCTAAAGGGCATAGGATTCACCGTTTTATTACAGGTGTAAAAATTCCATACCGCGGACGGCGTATGAAGCTAACGGTCACGCGCAAGACAACACCAAATGTAGAAGTAACTTTTCGCAACGGGTTCACTGTTTCTCTTCCTGATTACGCCACAGATGAGGCTCAAGATGATATTGTCGAAGACGCGCTTAGGTTCTGGATGAAACGTCGGATCAAGAAAGATGCTCATGAAATCGTAGGCCGCTTTGTCCGCAAGTACGGCTTTAATCCTAAGGCTATACGTATCAAAGATCAAAAGCACCTTTGGGGATCGTGCAGTACAGACGGAACAATAAACCTGAATTGGCATTTAATCTATGCCCCTAAGCCAGTGCTGGAATATGCTATTTTACACGAGCTCTGTCATTTAAAACACCGCACGCACTGCGCTGAATTCTGGGCGTTAGTTGGCAAGCTTATGCCTGATTATGAAGCACACAAAGCATGGCTAAATAAAAATGAGAATATAGCCTCGTTTACTGTCGCTGATGATTTAACTTTTAAGATGAGTTGACACGCATCTTAAGTTGTACCAAATCTCTTATATATATAAATATATAGGAGATAACTTGCATGAGCACAACAAAAAGAGAAACCATAGCTAAACTTGAATTAGAGTTTAGGCTTAAAGAAGCACAAGATTCCGCAATTAGAATTTTTGAAGCAGAGAAGCCCGCTCTTGCAAAGCTCGTATCTAGCAGAACAACAAACATAGTTTATAAAAAGCGTCCCAAGGGATATACAAAAATCATACCTGACATGATTGCGTTAATGATCGAAGATGACAATATCGACAAGACGCAAAAGCAGGTTATTGAAGATGTATCCGCTGACCATCCAAAGCAAGATATTGCACAAAGTATTTGGTCTAAAGACCTTCAAAAATACGAGATAGATGCAATCAAAAAGCAACTTGAAAAAGATGGTTTGCCCGAAGATATAGTTAAGGGGTGTAAGAAGCTCTCGCAAATAAGACAAAAGCTGAAAGATCACCTTTATGAAGAGCGAGAGAAAACAAGAGAATTTAAAACCAATATATCCGTTAATAAAAAACGTGTTGTAATAGGTAAAAAGTCTTACCCTGTTGTGTTCAGAAATAGTAAAAACAAAAAATATCCCTGCATAAGAATCAACCTGCGCGATAAGCGGTATTGGCTAAGAATTGATGTGCTAACAAAGGCGCTATTGGAGGGCAAAATTTAGGTAGCGGACTCATAAA
>JBOEFZ010000073.1:0-4040 GCA_050633165.1 Alphaproteobacteria bacterium
TGTTGATGGGTTGGCCTTCGCCAGTGTCGGTGTCTTCGGGCTTCCCGAGGAAGATTTTAACGTCGATATGGTCGGAATATTGCTCGACCGTGTGTTTGATTTTGTCATCGATGAGGAAGTCCGAGCCTTCGTCTTTGATGGATAGAATGATGGCTGTGCCGCGCTCACCGTCGAGGAGGGCGGTGTCTTGCGCGCTGGCTTTGGCGACGTTATAGCCGCTTGCGCCGTCGGATTCCCATGTGTTTGCGGTTTTGCTGCCTGCTTTGCGGCTGATGACTTTGACATGCGATGCGACCATGTAGGAGGCGTAGAAACCCACGCCGAATTGCCCGATGAGGGATAGGGGATCGCTATCCTTCTTCTTTTTCGCGGCTTCCATGATTTTCGCTGTGCCGGATTTGGCGATTGTGCCGAGGTGATCGGCGAGTTCTTTTGCGCTCATGCCGATGCCGTTATCCGTGATGGTCAGGGTGCGGGCATCGGTGTCCTTATGGATATGGATGCGGAAATTGGCGTTATCGGCGGTGAGCTCCGGCTTTGCGATGGCCTCGTAGCGCAAACGGTCGCAGGCATCGGCGGCGTTGGAGATCAGCTCACGCAGGAACACGTCGTGGTTGGTGTAGAGCGCATTGGCGACGATATCGAGCAGGCGCGAGACATCGGCGGAGAAGGATTGGGTGAATTCGGATTTCGGGGCTTTGGCTGTGTTTGTCATGGGGTTTATATTGCGAATTTTGATTGATATTTCAAGATTCGAATTGGAAATGTCCCATTATTGTATTTTAGATAGCGTTTTTTAGGCGCTTATTTTGCTTTATCCTCTCCGTGGGGAGAGGATAAAGTAGGGATTATATGATTTGGTTTTTAATTATGCCCAACATAAATTTCTATTGTGCTGTCGCTCGCTGTATAAGATCCATCCTCGCCGTAATTGGATCTAATCGTGCGCTCTCCTAGCCCTTCTGATTGTGTATTTGTTGGTGTTTGCCCAAAAACGAAAACTTCTTCTGAGGTTACCTTTCGATCATCAGGAATTTGGCCCTTTCCATTGAGTTGAATGACATTCTCGTTATTAAAGCGTCGATATCCCGGGTTTTGGCTTTCGTCTATTGTAATAATATCTCCGGCTTGGACTTTAAAAAACTCGTTGTTGTGATGACCGTTATTGAGCATGCCCTGAACGCGTTCTCGTGGGTCCCCATGTACGAGATTTGAAGTGTTCGTGTAAGCTGTTGTTTCGGCCTTAAAGTAGCCATCGGTTGACATCGTGTACTCTCTGACGTTGTCGCGAGTAAACCTATCACCAGCAGGTGCGTATTCGTAATCTTCTCCTGATCTTGCGGGTCTGAGTGTTTTTACGTTGCTTGCGGTTGTTGTTGTGGCGCTGTTGGTGGAGAATCTGACGATGTCATCGAAGGCGTCGTCATTATCCTGATCGTATCTTAACGAAGCTTTGAAGATAGAATCACCGTCGCAATTTTCATGTTCTGTGACGGCGTCGTCGGGACAGGCGGATGGTTGGGTGCCGTCAAACGCATAGGCGCCCTTTTGATTATCACCGAATGATAAAATGACATATTGTGTATTGGGGAAATCATCTTCAGTAATTTCACCATATGTTGCGCTTGTTTGGTCGCTGTTAATACTTTCTTCTGTGACTGTGATTGCGCCGGTTGAGGAGGCGTAGGTTGCCTCGTCACAGGCGGATTGTGTAACGGCGTAAAGCAGATATTCTTTATTGAGGTCTTTCATGTAGCTGCTTGCAATGCCCAGTGTTCCGGTTGGAATTTTACCGATTAAAACCGGCCCTGTTGTTCCGGCAACCGGTGTGATGGACGGGTCTTCCTCATTGTAATCATTTCCATAGCCCGTAGCATCCAGAGGTGCGGGGCAGGGCAGGCGTCCATAGGGCTTTTTTATATATGTAGCTGCATCTGGATCATCTGGATCAGGAGGAGGTATAATTTTATTGGGAAATGCGTCGATATATTGTCTGATATCGGCCATGAGTGCTTTTTCACTCTCTAATTTTACTCTTTCCACATGGACGCGATAGGCTTTTAAGAAAGCGACCATTACAAGTCCTGTAATGATTAGCCCGATTGATATTTCGATGATTGAAAAACCGTCTTGTCTTTTTTTGCCATTAAAAATCATTGTTTGTGCCCTCGTTATTTGTTTTTGCCCGTTCCTATCAGGATAACATATCTTTCCTTAATAAAATATGAAGGTTAGGGGGCGCGCCTCTTGGGGGTTATTGATGTTCAACATAGAGTTCTATTGCTGTCGTGCTTATGGCATAGTCAAGATTATCGTCATAAGCGCCCATGTGTGTGGCTGTTGTATAGCCTTCCTTGCCGTCTAGTGGGCTTCCTGGTGTTTGACTAAATATAAAAGCTTCTTTCGGATTTACGATTCTTTCGTCAGGGATTTGAGCGTTGTTGTTTAGTTTAATGGTATGAGTATCCCTTGTAATAATATCTCCTTCTTCGACTTTAAAAAAAACATTGTCGATAGTGTCTGGTGCTGCCGCTACTGCAGCATCGTACGACATTCCCGGTACGGAGGTGCTATTTTTTTTGTTAATATAGCCATCATTGAGTATTGTGAATTGTGAATTTTGTTGTTGGTTATACGAATTGCGTCGACCTGATCTGACATACTCATAATCTTCTCCTGATCGTGCGGGTCTGAGTGTTTTGACGTTGCTTGCGGTTACTGCGGCGCTGTTGGTGGAGTACTGGACGAGATCATCGAAGTTGTCGTTATTATCTTGATCATGCCTTAACGAGACCCTGAAGATAGAATCGCCATTACAATTTTCATGTTCTTTGATGGCGGCGGCGGGGCAGGCGGCTGGTTGGGTGCCGTCAAACGCATAAGTGCCGTTTTGATTATCACCGAATGATAAAACGATATATTGTGCATTGGTGTGTGTATCAAGCTCAATAATATCACCGAATGTTCCGCTGCTTGGGTCGCTGTCGATGCCTTCTTCGATGACTGTGATAGCGCCGGTTGAGGAGGCGTAGGTTGCCGCGTCACAGGCGGATTGTGTAACGGCGTAAAGCAGATATTCTTTATTGAGATCCTTCATGTAGCTGTTTACAACGCCCAGTGTTCCGGTCGGGATTTTACCGATTAAAACCGGCCCTGTTGTTCCGGCAATGGGTGTGATGGACGGGTCTTCGTTGTTATAGTCATTACCATAGCCAGAGGCATCCAAGGGTGCGGGGCAGGGGAGGCGCCCGTAGGCATTGCCTGTGGCAGGATCAATTTTATTGGGAAATGCGTCGATATATTGTGTGATATCGGCCATGAGTGCTTTTTCACTCTCTAATTTTACTCTTTCCACATGGACGCGATAGGCTTTTAAGAAAGCGACCATTACAAGTCCTGTAATGATTAGCCCGATTGATATTTCGATGATTGAAAAACCGTCTTGTCCTTTTTTGCCATTAAAAATCATTGTTTGTGCCCTCGTTATTTGTTTGTGCCCACTTCTATTAGGATAACATGTTTTTTCTTAATGAAATATGAAGATTAAGGGCATAGCCAATTTGCGCGCCATTTTTCGCCGTCCTGTTTATACACAAACCGTGTATGCAGGCGGTCTTTTTGGGCGATCCAGAATTCTATGCGGGTGGGGGTGAGGCGGTAGCCTTGCCAGTATGGGGGGCGGGGGATGTTGTCTACGCCGGCGAATTTTTGTTCGTATTTCTCGATGGCACGCTCTAGCTCTTCGCGGCGCTCGAACGGCTGGGATTGTTTTGATGCCCATGCGCCGGTTTGGCGTTCGACAGAGCGGGTGGCGAAATATTCGTCGGCCTCATCCGCGCAGACCATTTCAATTGCGCCGGTGAGGCGGATTTGTTTGCGGGTAGATTTCCAGTAAAAGCACATGGAGCCTTTGGGGTTTTGTGCGATATCCTGACCTTTTTGGCTTTGCTCGTTGGTGTGGAATTTCAGGCCCTTTTCGGTGATAGATTTGATGAGGACCATGCGGTTTGACGGGTTCCCTTGTGCGTCGCATGTGGCGA
>JBOEFZ010000074.1:0-9733 GCA_050633165.1 Alphaproteobacteria bacterium
TAATAGGCGCAGATTCCGGCGATTGCGATGAGCAGCCAAAGGCCGAGCACGAAGCTCCATTTGAAGAGGAATTTGAAGAGAGAGAATTCCTGTTTCTTCGATGAGTTCTTTTTGGCGCTGTTCTTGCGCGGCGTTGGTGTTTTCTTTTTTGCTTTTGGCATTCAGGATGAATACGGCTTTTGTTCAAAGATTGCAATAGATTACGTGCAATCTAGCCAGTAGCGTTTGCGGGCGGGGAATTGTTCGGTGGCGGGGAGGGTGTCTTCGTATGTTCCGCCGCAAAATTCAATGGCTTTTATGACTTCGGGGTTGTTGGGGGAGACGGTGAGGAGGGCGCGGTCTATGCCCAAGTAATTGGCGATGGGCATCCCTTTTTGCAGGATTTTTTTGCCAAAGCCCTTGCCACGCATGGAGGGGCGGATGATGAAATTCATGTGTCCGCCCCATTTTTCCAAGTGCCAGTTGAGGCGGTGGCGGATGTTGAGCGCGCCGATATATTTATCTTCCTTGACCAGCCAAAGGGCGGTTTCTTTTACCGGTTCGACCCAATCGGCGTAGGGTTTGTGGATGTGGCGGTTGCCTTCGTTGAGGTCTTTGATGAAGGCTTCGTAATTTTCGTCGATTTCGCGTTCGTCGAGGAAGCTGTAGCGGCCCTCTTCGTGGTATTCGCGTAGGGCTTCGAGGAAGCTTTCTTTGTGGTCTAGGGCGGGTTTGATGAGTTTTGATGCTGACATTTGGGTGTTATAGCGTGTTTTGTTTTGAATGGCAAAGATTTGGGTGTTGATCTTTTTTGAACCACTAAGACACTAAGATCACTAAGTTTCACAAAGATTTTAAATTATTTTTTCTTAGTGGTGCTTTGTGATCTTTGTGGCTTTGTGGTGGAAATTATAGGAGGAAAAGGGCGGCTAACCCCAAAAAAGCGAAGAAGCCTACTACGTCGGTGATGGTGGTTAGGAAGACGGTGGAGGATACGGCGGGGTCTTTGCCGATGTGGTTTAGGAGGATGGGGATTCCGGCGCCTGCTAATCCGGCGGCGAAGAGGTTTATGATCATGGCGGCGGCGATGACAGCGCCTAGCATGGGGGAGGTGAACCATAGGGCGGTGATGAGGCCGGTGATGATTGCGAAGGCGGCGCCGTTTAATGTGCCGACGATGGTTTCTTTCCAGATTATGCGCCATGTGTTTGTGGATGAGAGCTCGTGCGTGGCAAGGGCGCGGACGGCGACGGTTAGGGCTTGTGTCCCTGCGTTGCCGCCCATGCTTGCTACGATGGGCATGAGGACGGCTAGGGCGACGATTTGCTGAATTGTTGCATCGAAGAAGGAGATGATGATGGAGGCGAGGATGGCGGTGATGAGGTTAACGAAGAGCCAACGGAAGCGTGTTCCGGTTGTGCTCCATACGGCGCGGTAGAGGTCGCCTTGGTCGACTCCGGCCATTTTCATGAGGTCTTCTTGGGCTTCTTCGTCGATAACATCCACGATATCGTCAATGGTGATGACGCCGATGAGGCGGCCCTCGATGTCCGTGACGGGGGCAGAGACGATGTCTTCGCGCCTAAAGAGATGCGCGACGTCTTCTTGGTCCGTGTCGGCGGGGATTTGGGTTGGCTCGTTTAGGGTTAGCTCGGCGAGTTTTACGCCGCGTTTGGTGCGCAAAAGGCGGCTGAGCGGGATTTGTCCGGTGACGTGGTAGGTCGGGGTTATGACGAAAATATCGAAGAAATCTTCGGGGAGGTCGTCGCTGGCGGCGCGGAGGTAGTCGATGGCTTTGCCAACTGTCCAGATGTGGGGGATGGCGACGACTTCGCGTTGCATCAGGCGTCCGGCGGAATCTTCGGGGAAGGAGAGGCCTTCTTCGAGGGCGACGCGGAGTTTGGCGGAGAGTTTATGGATGATTTGGGTCTGGAAGGATTCTTCGAGGCCTTCGATCAGTTCTAGCGCGTCATCGGATTCGAGTTCGGAGATGATGGCGGCGACTTCTGGGGCTGTCATTGATGACAGGGTTTTGCGTTGGAGTTCCGCGTCCATCTCGAGGAAGGTTTCGGGGGAAAATGCGGCGGCGTAATTGTCGAGCAGTTCGGTGCGGGTGTCGTCGTTGACCTTTGATATCAGGTCGGATGCGTCGGCGGGGCTAAGGTCTTCTAGGGCTTCGTGGACGGTGTCGGAATCTTGCTCCTCTACCGCGTCGAGAATGGTTTTGATATTCTCATCGGAGAGGTGGAAGGGGGTGGTTTCCTCGTTCTCATGTTCGGTTTTTTGGGTTTCGGTGGGCATGGGGGTAGAGTAACCGGAGATGCGCGTGGATGCACGTGGATTTTTTTGAACACAGAGGTTAAGGAGCAAGGAAGAGATTAAGGAGTTTTTTGTTTTTACGCGAAAAGGCGAAGGAGCGAAGGTTTGGGGGGGCTTTAATTTTGAACCACTACGAGCACAACGTACACTACGGTTTTTGTGCTTATAGTCGTTTCGCTTAAGAATAATACAGTCGGCGAAAATTGTCGGCTTTTGAAAAAGTGCGGCGCAGTGTATATGAAATACATGAGGAATATTTTTTACAAAAACGACAATTTGTAGCCCTGTATTATTCTTAAGCGAAACGACTATATGTCGATATTTGTACGATGTCGTCGTGATTGTTGTGTGCGTTGTGGTTTAATAATACCTGCGGCGCTTTTTTATTCCTGTTATCCCGAGTGAAAGGGCGTAGCCCTGAAGTCGAGGGATCTGAGGTATTAGCAGATTCCTCTACTCGCTACCGCTCGGCTAGAATGACAAGGGGGGAGGTTATTTTTACCCCTGATATGCCTGCTCTTCTTCATAAACCTGTGCGCCGACGGAGGCTAGGGCGGTGACGTTTACGATGCCGCGGGCGGAGACGCTTGGGGTTAGGATGTGGACGGGGCGGGAGGCGCCGAGGAGGATTGGGCCGATGGAGATGCCTTCGGCCAGAACCTTAACCATGTTGAAGGCGATGTTTGCGGCATCGACATTTGGCATGATGAAGAGGTTGGCTGTGCCTTCCAATGTGGAGTTTGGCATGACGATGTTGCGGATTTCTTCGCGAAGCGCGGCATCGGCGTGCATTTCACCGTCGATTTCCAATTCGGGGTCGCGGCGGCGGATGTCTTCGAAGGCGTGGCGCATTTTGAGCGCGCCTGGGTGATCGCCGGAGCCGTAGTTGGAGTGAGAGAGGAGGGCGACTTTGGGTTTAATGCCAAAACGCGTGACTTCTTCCGCCGCCAAAAGTGTCATTTCGGAGATTTGGGCGATGGATGGGTCGGGGTTGATTTGTGTATCGCAGAAGAAATATGTTCCGCCGGCGAGCATCAATGCGTTCATTGCCGCCGGAGTTTCTACGCCGGGTTTGAGGCCGATGACGTCGATGATGGATTTTGTGTGGTGGGCGTATTGGCCGATTGTTCCGCAGATGAGGGAGTCGGCGTGGCCTTTATGCACCATTAATGCGCCGATGATTGACGTATTGGTGCGGACGAGTTTTTTGGCGAGGGCGGGCGTTGCGCCTTTTCTGTCCATCAGTTCGTAATAGCTTTCCCAGTAATCGCGGTAGCGGTCGTCATTTTCGGGGTCGACGAGTTCAAAGTCCGTGTCGGCTTGCATGCGCAGACCCATTTTTTCGATGCGGTGTTCGATGACGTTGCGGCGACCGATGAGGATGGGTTTGACGATGCCTTCGTCGAGGGAGATTTGGATGGCTTGGAGGACGTGCTCTTCCTCGGCTTCGCAATAGGCGATGCGTTTGGGGGCTTCTTTTGCGCGGTTGTAGATGGGGCGCATGATGAGCTGGCTCTTGATAAAGAATTGCTGGAGCTTTTGCTCGTAGGCCTCAAAATCGGTGATGGGGCGTTTTGCGACGCCGGATTCGATGGCGGCCTTTGCGATTGCGATGGGCAGATCGACGATGAGGCGTGGGTCGAAGGGTTTGGGGATGAGGTATTCGGGGCCGAATTCGAGGTGCTCGTCGGAATAGACGTTTGCGACTTCGGCGGTGACTTCTTTGCAGGCGAGCTCGGCAATGGCCTTGACGCAGGCGAGCTTCATTTCTTCGTTAATTGCTGTTGCGCCGACATCGAGCGCGCCACGGAAGAGGAAGGGGAAACACAGGACGTTGTTGACCTGATTTGGGTAATCGGAGCGGCCGGTACAGATGACCGCGTCGGGTTTTGCTTCGCGGGCTTCCTCGGGCATGATTTCGGGGGTTGGGTTGGCGAGGGTCATGAGGAGTGGTTTGTCGCCCATGCCTTTGACCCATTCCTTTTGCACCGCGCCGGCGGCGGAGAGGCCGAGGAAGACGTCTGCGCCCTTAAGCGCGTCTTCGAGCGTGCGGAGATCGGTGTCGTTGGCGAAGAATTCCTTTTGCGGGTCCATGCCTTCGTTACGGCCTTTGTAGATTACGCCGCTGCGGTCGCAGACGATGATGTTTTCTTTTTTAAGGCCGGCGGAGAGGAGGAGTTTAAGGCATGAGATTGCCGAAGCGCCAGCGCCGTTGGCGACGAGTTTGATGTCGGCGGGGTTGCGGCCGGAATATTTGATCCAGTTTGTGAAGGCGGCAGTCACGATGATGGCTGTGCCGTGTTGGTCGTCGTGGAAGACGGGGATGTTCATGCGTTCCTTGAGGCGGCGTTCGATTTCGAAACATTCAGGAGCGCGGATATCTTCGAGGTTAATACCGCCGTATGTTGGTTCTAGGGATTCGACGATGTTTACGAATTTGGTGATATAGCTTTCCGAGTCGTAATCATCCGCCCAGATGTCGGTTTTCATGTCGACTTCGACATCGACGGAATCGATGTTGGCGAATTTTTTGAAGAGGACGGATTTTCCTTCCATGACGGGTTTGGAAGCGAGCGCGCCGATTGCGCCGAGGCCGAGGACGGCTGTTCCTTCGGAGATAACCGCGACGAGGTTGCCTTTGGCGGTGTAATCGTAGGCCTTTAGCGGGTCTTCGGCGATTTCTTCACATGGGACGGCAACACCGGGGGAGTAAGCCAGCGCGAGATCACGTTGAGTCGCAAGCGCGGTTGTCGGCTTTAGCGCGACTTTACCTGGGATGGGGAGGCGGTGGTAATCCAAGGCATCCTGGCGAAAAGCGGCTTTTTTATCGGCGTCCGTGGTCATGTGATTTTATCCGTATTTTTAAATGTTTAAAAGTTGGAAATTGATAACGGATAAGGGGGCGCGGCGCAAGGGGGTGTTTATGGTGCGGTGCGGTAAACATCTGCGATATTTTCACGGACAGGGTGTTACTCGCTCCTCGCGTATAAAAATACGCGTCGTTGCTCGTGCCTACTGTCCGTAAAAAATCTCTTTGATGTTTTTTATGTGTTGGAAGATTTGAGGTGATGCTGATTTGACTTTGGTCATTTGGGGGAGGGGTGGTTTGTATGATGATGTGATGCATATGGAACGTTTCTTTTGTGTGAAAGGGTTTTAGATATGCTTCAGCTTTTTAGTTTTGTGTTTATTGTGGCGGCGAGTGTGCTTATGGGGGTATGTGTGCTTGTGGTTTTGAGCGTGCCGGAATTGGTGGCGCATGATTCCAGTCTTATTTTGCCGGCGGTTGGTGTTGGTATTGTTGCGGCGATTCCCGTTTCTTGGGTGGTTGCGCGTAAGATGAAGAACGCTTTTAAGTAGCGTGTCATTTACGTCGGCATGAATGGATTGCACGCATGAAGCGTGCAATGACGGTTTTTTTAGGCTTTTGTGATTTTCTCTAATCCGCCCATGTAGGGTTTTAGGGCTTCTGGTACATGCACTCCGCCGTCTGCTGGGTCGTAGTAGTTTTCGATTACGGCGATGAGGGCGCGGCCTACGGCTACGCCGGAGCCGTTGAGGGTGTGGAGGAATTGGGTCTTTTTCTCGCCTTCGGGTTTGTAGCGGGCATTCATGCGGCGGGCTTGGAAATCGCCGCAGGTGGAGACGGAGGAGATTTCGCGGTAGCGTTGTTGGCCGGGGAGCCAAGCCTCGATATCATATGTACGGCGCGCGCCGAAGCCGGTATCGCCGGAGCATAGGATGACTGTGCGGTAGGGGATGTTTAGTTTTTCGAGGACGGTTTGCGCGCATTCGACCATGCGTTTTTGTTCGGCTTCGCTGTCCTCGGGTTTTGTGATGCCGACCATTTCGACCTTATAGAATTGATGTTGGCGGATCATGCCGCGTGTGTCGCGTCCGGCGCTGCCTGCCTCGCTGCGGAAGCAGGGGGTGAAGGCGGTGTAGCGGCGGGGGAGGGTTTCGGCCTCGATGATCTCTCCCGCGACGATGTTGGTGAGGGAGACTTCGGAGGTGGGGATGAGCCAGTAGTCTTCTGATGTCTCTGCCTCTTCTAAAACTTCGTTTAGTATTTGGGTGGGGGGGTGGGGAGACTTTGAAGCTTTTTCATCAAATTTGTGCTCATTTAAGGTTTTTTCTAAACGTTTACTTCTGTCTGCCATGCTTGTCGCTGAGAATAAATCTTCCCCAAACTTTGGGAGTTGGCCTGTGCCGAAGAGGGCGTTGTCGCGTACCAAGAGGGGCGGGGAAACTTCGGTGTAGCCGTGATCGCCTGTGTGGGTGTCGAGGAAGAATTGGGCTAGGGTGCGTTCGAGGCGGGCTAGGCCGCCGCTGAGTACTACGAAGCGGGCGCCGGACATTTTGGCGGCGGTTTCAAAATCCATGAGGCCTAAGGCTTCGCCGATTTCGAAATGTTCGGGGATTTTTGTGGTGGAGGGGGTGCCCCATTTATGGGTTTCAACGTTTTCGTCTTCATCCGCGCCGTCGGGCACGTCATCGGCCATGATGTTGGGGAGGGCAGCGAGGGTTTCGTTGAGTTTTGTGGCGAGGGTGCGTTCTTTTTCTTCTAGCTCCGCCATTTGCGTTTTGATGGTGGCGACGGCGTTCATGACTTGGCTTGCGTCTTCGCCTTTTGATTTGAGCTGTCCGATCTTTTTGGATTCGGCGTTGCGGGTGGATTGGAGGTCTTGGAGGCGGGTTTGCAGGTCGCGGCGCTCTTCGTCCAGTGCGAGGATGGCGGGGCTTTGTGCCTCTAGGCCTCTTCTTGCCATGGCGGCGTCGAAGGTGGGGGCGTTTTCGCGTATGTATTTTATGTCGTGCATTATAGTCGTTCCACTTTGCTTTTGCGCGTTGTTGCTGCGTTCCTCAGGTAGGTTAACTACATTACGTCACTTGCGCCTAGCGTAAAAACAAATTGGAACGACTATAACACGCTTATTTCGATCACAGATAAACACAGATTACTGTTTTTTCAAATAATATCCGTGTTCATCTGTGTTTATCCGTGGTTAAAATTAATGTATGAGTGTTATTTCTATTCGGAAACCGAGTGTTAAGGCATTGCCGCTTGTTTTTGACTCACCGCATAGTGGGCGGGTGTATCCGCCGGAGTTTGATTATGCATGTGATTTCAATTTGTTGGAGCGGGCGGAGGATAGATTTGTTGAGGAATTGTTTGCCGCCGTGCCGGAATATGGGGCGGTGTTTTTGGCGGCGGAGTTTCCACGGAGCTTTGTGGATGTGAATCGCGCCATTGATGACATTGATCCGCAGATTTTGGATGGTGCGTGGGGCGGGGATTTTGCGATTAACCCTACGGCGCGTTCGGATGCGGGGATCGGGTTGATCCGGCGGTTGATAAAACCGGGGATTCCGCTTTATAAATCAAAGCTTTCGAGTGCGGAGGTGATGCGGCGGATTGAGGAATATTATCGTCCGTATCATACGGCGTTGGCGGATTTGATCGAGGATGCGCATTATCGGTTCGGGCAGGTGTTTCATATTAATTGCCATTCTATGCCTGCGGCGACTGCTGTGCCGAAACGGCCTATTGGTCTATGGGGTTCGCGGTCGAAGGCGGTGGATTTTGTGTTGGGGGATCGGGATGGGACAACGTGCGATCCGGCCTTTACGCGGGCGGTGAAAAAGTTTGTGGAATCAATGGGGTATAGCTGCACGATTAATGATCCGTTTAAGGGGGTGGCGTTGGTGGCGGAGTATTCTAATCCGCTGCGTGGGTATCATTCGTTGCAGATTGAGGTGAATAAGGCGCTGTATATGGATGAGGAGACGTGCGAGCAGAATGCGGGGTTTGCGCGCGTGCAGGCGGATATTGAGCGGTTGATTGGGTTTATTGCGGAATATGTTGCGGGGCGGTTGGTTAGTGTCGCGGCGGATTAGGGAAGATGTCGTTGCGAGGAGCATAGCGGCGAAGCAAGCCATCTCCTGTTTTTACCGATAGCTTTAGTGCTGGATTGCCGCATCGGCACAAAGCAAATCAAAGATTTGTTTGTTTTCAAAAGGCGAACAAATGCTCTGCATTTGCTTCGCGCCTCCTCGCAATGATGCTTATTTAATTTTCACGGCATCGCTATTTTTATTCAAAGATCGTTTTGAAGGTGCGTTTTAGGATGTCGTCAATCTCATCCATCTCGGCATTAACTCCTAATGCTTCTAAACTCGTGACCCCATGTTCCGTGATGCCGCAGGGGATTATGCCGCCGAAGTGGGAAAGGTCGGGGTTTATGTTGATGGCGATGCCGTGGAGGGTGATCCAGTGGCGGACGCGGACGCCTATGGCGGCGATTTTGGATTCTGTTCCGTCCGGCATTACGACCCAGATTCCGACGCGGCCGCAGCGGCGCTCGCCTGTTACGCCAAATTCCGCCAAGGTCTGGATAATCCATTCTTCCAATTGCCAGACATATTTTTTGATATCGGGGATGGGTTGGCGTTGTTTGAGGTTTAGCATGGTGTAGGCGACGCGCTGCCCTGGGCCGTGATAGGTATGCTCGCCGCCGCGACCGCTTTTATAAACGGGGAAGGCGGGGTTTAGGAGGCCGGTGTCTTTTGCGCTGGTTCCGGCGGTGTAGAGGGGCGGGTGTTCGAGCAGCCAGACGCATTCCTCCGCTTCGCCTTCATGGATGCCCGCGACGCGTTCATCCATGAAGGTGAGGGCGTTTTGATATTCAATCAATGTGTTTGAAGTTTTAAATTCCATGTAACCAATCTTGTGTGCTTACGAATGTATAAGCAGTTATAATCATTATGGAGAAAAATAACATGAAAAAACTATTACCAGCTTTGGCGCTTGCTGCAATTGCGTTTGCTCCGCAGGCTTATGCGGATATGCATATGAAAAAAGACGGGAGCATGATGGAGAAGAAAATGGAGGCCGTGACGACGACCGGCGTGGCGCTTCATTCGGATAATTGCGGCGGGTGTAAGATCCTTGGGCCGAAGATGAAAGAGGTGATGGCTGCGCTGGATGCCGAGACGACGGCGAAATTTGCAATGGTTAAGTTTGATTTGACCGATGATGCGAGCAAGGCCGAGAGCAAGAAGATTGCGATGGAGAAAGGTGTTGCGGGGATTTTTCCAGAAGGCAAGGCGGGGACTGGTTTTGTGAAGCTGGTTGATAATAAGACAGGCGCGGTTTTGGGTAAAATTCACTATAAGATGAGCGTTGAAGAAATTACCGGCCTTATTAAAGGTGTGGTGGGCCGTTCTTAAGGTTTTGAGCTCCCCTCTCAAAGAGACACCCTTGCTTTGTGGCAGGGGTGTTTTTTTATGCTTTTTTCAATTGCATTGGGGGGGAGTGTTTGATAAACCATCCAAACGATCAAGGACGCGGCCGTGGCGGAATTGGTAGACGCGCCAGACTAAGGATCTGGTGGAGCATAGCTCCTTGGAGGTTCAAGTCCTCTCGGCCGCACCA
>JBOEFZ010000075.1:0-7705 GCA_050633165.1 Alphaproteobacteria bacterium
CACAACAGCCCACACACCGCAAGACACATCCGGCAAACTTGGCGTTGGTATTTCTTGCGGCGGCGCGCACGGCGTTGCCTTCCTAGGCATGCTAAAAGCATACAATGATCGCGGCTTACTCAATGATATAAAGGCACTAAGCGGATCAAGTGCGGGGGCTGTTATTGCATCGTTCATCGGTTCAGTCGTGAATACAGGTATTATTGAGGGGCGAGGCGATATTCAAACCCTTATTGATGAAGGCATTCAGCAAACCTACCAACACTTCAAAAATGCCGCGATTAACGGTTCACGCGCAGGGTTGCAACATGGAAACGGAAGATTTCTTGCCGCTTCTTTCAAAGCTATGGCAGCAATGAGCCCGGTCAAAATTCACGACCCTCTAAATGGCTGGCACTTAGAACAATTTCCAAACTACCTAAACCCTGAAGCTGTTTCAGATGGCCCGATCGATGTTTATATTGGCTTAACGGAAGTCGGAAAGAAAACACAACACGCCTCTGTTGTTGCACAAAACGACACGCGACCGGAGGTGCTAGCCGCATCATGCGCTATCAACACTTCTATTAACATTGGCGGCGAGCATTTCGAAGATGGCGGAAACTCAAAAGCCGCGCCTATCAGCGCTCTTATAAAATTATCTGGGTGCAGCAGAGTTTTGATGGTTGGCGAAACACACGATACTATGAATAGTAGCCTAGCTAGACATCAATCACAGTCTGTTATCGCAAACAGAAGTGCACACGCCGCCGCACACTTTCAAGAACACGCGCGCTACATTGAAAGAGCATTCCCTCATATTCTTGTTGATTACGCAGGAGTATCCCTTCCCGATTGTGACGATAGTCGCAGTGATATTTCGCTGTCCAGTTTTGATCATTTATTCGAAAGCGGAGAGAGAGCGGGAATAGCAAAGCTAAACTCCGGCACGTCCGATCAAACACTGGAAACAGATCAGCTAAGCCTTGCAACATACCCTTAATTTCAATGGATCAAATATTGACAAAATAAGAATAATATCCTACCATCTCTTCGTGATGTTTAATGTAAAAACAAAAGGGAGAGGTGGGGTTGCAGGGATTTTTTATCTTACGGAAAATTCCGCCTACCCCCTCCCCCCATTCCCACGACGAACAAAGTGAAGGATTAGCGCTATCTTTAATAAAAACAACAGCTTAGACAACCTCAAAATCAAGCATTCCCCGCGGGCGCGGCGGGTGGCGTTGCGGCTTGATCCGGTGGAGCGGGTGTTTACGCTTGTGGTGCCGCGTGGGATGAGCGAGCGCAAAGCGTTGCGCTTTGCCGAGGGGCAAGAGGGCTGGATGCAGGAGAAGCTCAGCGCCCTGCCCCCGATGATTGCGTTTGAGGATGGGGCGGTGATTAATATCCTTGGGCGGCGGACGGAAATTTGCGTGCATCAAGAGCCGGATATGCGGGTGACTAAAATTGCGCTTGAGGGTGATGTGCTGCATGTGCGGACGAATAAGGATGATCCGTCGCTGCGGATTGTTCGGTTTTTGAAAGGCTTCGCCAAGGAGGAGTTATCCTTACTTGCCGCCGCAAAGGCCGCGCGGATCGGCAGAGATATTCACAGCATTAGTGTGCGCGACACCAAGAGCCGTTGGGGGAGTTGTTCGGTGGATGGTGATTTGTCCTTTTCGTGGCGGCTGATCTTTGCGCCCTATGATGCCTTTGATTACGTTGTGGCGCATGAGGTTGCGCATTTGGAGCATATGAATCACTCGTCCGCATTTTGGGATTTATGTGCGGATTTGTGTGAAAATTATGAGGAGGGGAGATACTGGATGAAGGCACACGGGAGCGAGCTTATGCGGTATAAAAGTTAGATTTGAGAAAGAATGGTGATTTTAATGCCCAGCATTAAAATTGTACCGAGCGACTGCGAGGCGCGCGTATAGCGCGAAAACTAGCGCGCAGCGCGTAAAAAATCTAACGCACCTTGGAGAATAGATTGCGCGGCGAGTTTGTCGATGAGGCCGGAAGCTTTTGCGTTTATTTTGGTTTTCCGCTTTTCCACCAACTTATCCACAGTGTTATCCGCCGAAACTGTGGATAACCGTTCATCCCATAGGGCGTAGAAAAAGGAAGCGCCTAAAGCATTCTGCATTTCAAACCCAAAATCCCGAATACTCTGCGCGCGCGGGCCTTCGCTTCCGTCCATATTGATCGGATAGCCGATGATGAAGCCTTCGATTTCGTATTCCGCGATGACAGTTTTTAAAGCTTCAATATCGCGGGTGAATTTAGTGCGTTTGATGGTGTGGAGCGGCGTTGCGATGCCGAAATCCGTCGAACCGAGCGCAAGGCCAATCGTTTTCTTGCCGACATCAAGGCCTAGAAGATTTCCGTTTGGTGCGTTTGAAGCAATATTTTTCAATAGATCAATTGTCATTACCTTTTCATACCGCTAAAAGATTAGATCGAAAAGGATTTAAAACTATGGATACAAAAGACGTTTTGAAAGTGGCGCGTTTGGCGCGGATTGAGACGAGCGAGGCGGAAGCGGAAAAGCTGCTGCCGCAATTGAATAATATTTTGGGCTGGATCGAGCAATTATCCGAGGTTGATACGGATAATGTCGAGCCGCTCGCGAATGTTGTGAATGCGGAGGCGAAATTGCGCAAAGATGAAATCACCGATGGTGGCTATGCGGATAGCGTTTTGAAGAATGCGCCGGAAGAAACGCAAGGATTTTTCGTTGTACCGAAGGTTGTGGAGCAAGAGGGTTAAGTTAGATGACAAAATTAACAGATTTAACAATCAAGGACGGCCTTACGGGGCTTGAGGCTGGCGATTTTACGGCCGTCGAGTTGGCGCAGGCGCATATTGATGCGGCGGGTGAGAAGGGCGAGTTGAACGCCTATATCAAAGAGACGCCGGAAATTGCGATTGAGCAGGCCAAGGCATCGGATGCGCGGCGTGCAGCAGGGAATGCAGGGGCGTTGGATGGGATTCCGATTGCGGTTAAAGATTTGTTTTGCACCAAGGGTGTCCAGACGACGGCGGCTTCGCATATTTTGGAGGGGTTTGTACCAGAGTATGAATCACACGTGACCGCGAATTTGTTCGGGGATGGCGCGGTGATGCTCGGTAAAGCTAATTTGGATGAATTTGCGATGGGGTCGGCGAATACGACGAGTTATTTTGGGAATGTGATTAACCCATGGAAACGCGGCGATGGGAAAGATTTGGTTCCTGGCGGTTCATCCGGCGGTTCGGCGGCGGCGGTTGCGGCGCGGATTGCGATGGGTGCGACGGGGACGGATACGGGCGGTTCGATTCGCCAGCCAGCGGCATTTTGCGGGATTACGGGGATGAAGCCGACTTATGGGCGGTGTTCGCGTTGGGGGACAATTGCGTTTGCTAGCTCGCTTGATCAGGCGGGAACGTTTGCGCGTAACGTTGAGGATAATGCTCTGCTCCTGCAATCGATGGCGGGGCATGATCCGATGGATTCTACGTCCGCCGATATTGCTGTGCCGGATTTTGCGGCGGCGCTTAAGGGGGATATTAAAGGCCTGCGCGTTGGTATTCCCAAAGAATATAAAGTTGATGGCATGCCGGCGGAGATTGAGAAGCTTTGGGATGATGGCATTGCGATGCTTAAGGATGCGGGGGCGGAGATTGTTAACATCTCTTTGCCGCATACGAAATACGCGTTGCCGACTTATTACATTATCGCGCCGGCGGAATGTTCTTCGAACCTTGCGCGGTATGACGGTGTGAAGTTCGGGCAGCGGGTCGAGAGTGATGATCTGACCGAGATGTATGAGAAAACCCGCAGCGAGGGGTTTGGTGATGAGGTTAAGCGCCGGATTATGATCGGGACGTATGCGTTATCGGCGGGATATTATGATGCGTATTACATTAAGGCGCAGAAAGTTCGCCGTTTGATCGCGAATGATTTTGAGGAGGCGTATAAAAGTTGCGATGTGATTTTAACACCAACCGCGCCTTCCGCCGCCTTTGCGATTGGGGAGAATGAAGATGATCCGATCAAGATGTATTTGAATGATGTATTTACTGTTCCGGCTTCGCTTGCGGGATTACCGGGGATTTCGGTTCCGGCGGGGCTGGATAAAGATGGCTTGCCGCTTGGTTTGCAGATTATCGGTAAGGCATGGGATGAAGAGACAGTGTTTAAAGCCGCGTTTGCATTAGAACGCGCGGCGAATTTTACGGCGAAACCGTAAGGAGATTTTAGAATGGCGAAATTGATACAAGGTGAGAGTGGTGAGTGGGAAGTCGTTATTGGGCTTGAGATTCATGCGCAGGTGATTGCGAATTCCAAGCTGTTTAGTGGCTCGCCCACGCAATTTGGGGCGGCGCCGAATTCGCAGGTTTCGTTTGTTGATGCGGCGATGCCCGGCATGTTGCCCGTGGTGAATGAATTTGTCGTCGCGCAGGCGGTGAAAACGGGGCTTGGACTTAATTCCAAGATCAATAACACTTCCGTTTTTGCGCGAAAAAATTATTTTTATCCGGATTTGCCGCAGGGCTATCAGATTTCGCAATTTGACCAGCCGATTGTTGGTGAAGGGAAGATCGAGATTGATTTGCCGGATGGGAGCGTCAAGGAAATTGGCATTACGCGTTTGCATTTGGAGCAGGATGCGGGGAAATCGGTGCATGATCAGCATCCTACGAAGTCCTTTGTGGATTTGAACCGCTCTGGCTGTGCGCTGATGGAGATTGTGTCCGAACCGGATATTCGCAGCGCCGAAGAAGCGGCGGCGTATGTGTCGAAAATTCGTATGATTTTGCGGTATCTCGGGACTTGCGATGGGAATATGGATGAAGGATCGATGCGCGCGGATGTGAATATTTCGGTGCGCAAGCCGGGTGATGAATTTGGCACGCGGGCGGAGATTAAGAATGTGAACTCCGTTAAGGCCGTGCAGCAAGCGATTGATTTTGAAGTTGAGCGCCAGATCGAGATTATCGAAGATGGTGGCGAAATTGTACAGGAAACGAGGCTTTGGGATCCGGCAAAGATGGAAACGCGTTCAATGCGCGGCAAGGAAGATGCGCATGATTATCGCTATTTCCCTGATCCTGATTTATTACCGCTGCATGTTTCTAATGACCAGATTGAGAGCATTCGCGCGACTTTGCCGGAATTGCCAGATCAGAAAAAGCATCGCTTTATCGGGGATTACGGCCTGTCGCCTTATGATGCGAGCGTATTGATCGCCGAGCAATCACGTGCGGATTATTATGAGAGCGTTATTCCCGATGGTGCTAATGACAATGATAAGAAGCTCGCGGCGAATTGGGTGATTAATGAGCTGCTGGGGATTTTGAAGAAGAATGAGACGGCTTTGGCGGATTCGCCCGTATCGGCGGAGCAGCTTAAGGGGCTGATTAGCCTTATTAAGGATGATACGATTTCGGGCAAGATCGCAAAGGATGTGTTTGCGGAGATGTATAGCAGCGGCAAAGATGCGGATGTTATCGTTGAGGAAAAGGGCCTGAAGCAAGTGACCGATACCGGCGCGATTGAGGCGATTGTCGATGAAGTCATTGCGGAGAATCAAGGGCAAGTTGAGGCCTATCGCGGTGGGAAGGATAAGCTGTTCGGGTTCTTTGTCGGGCAAGTGATGAAGAAATCGCAGGGCAAAGCTAACCCGGGAGTGGTGAATACGTTGCTGAAGGAGAAGCTCGGGTGACGCAAAAATTCGAATATAAAGTTGCGGTTTATCGGGAAAGCATGTTGGGGTCGTTGTTTTTGGGCGGGTCTAAGGTTGATCCGGTTAAATTTACGGATTTTCTTAACAAGAACGGTGCGGATGGATGGGAAGTTGTGACGATGGAGCGGGAAATTCGTCGGATGTTGCTGTTTTTCGAGCGTGAGGCGTTTTTGGTTGTGATGAAAAAACCGCTTTAGGAAAGGTTGATTATGCATCGTTATATGTTGATTGGTTTGGTTGGACTTGTGCTTGTTGGTGCACTCCTTACGATTTTGCAGATGTGGACGGGCTTGATTGGCTGGGATGTTTTTATCAAGCTAATTATTACGCTTGGAATTTTGGTGTTGGTGCTTGGGTTTTTGATGGTGATTAAGGCGGATTTGGGGGAGCATAAACGCCTTAAGGACGAGAACTATCTTGACTAATTTCAAGCCGCTTAATGTCACCCAAGAGGCCGCGCACCGTATTTTTGTCGGGCTTGGCTGGGATCCGAATGATAGCCCGAGCCTGCGGGATAAAATCGGGGCGTTGATCAGGAAGCGGGCAAGTCATCACGATCTTGATCTATCCTGTTTTTATTATGATGCGGATGGCAAGGCGCTTGGCTATGTCACCGCCGCGCCGGAGCATTATTCCAATGCAACGCATAGCATTTACCACAGCGGTGATGATTCCGAGGGTATTGGCGATGGGGATGACGAGCAGATTTCGGTCGAGCTGAAGAATTTGCCTGACAACGTGTATCACCTTGTGTTTAAGGCTTCGATCAAGAGCGGGCATAATTTTGACGAGATAAAAGAGGCGCGGGTGCGGCTGTGTGATGGTTATACGGAGCGGGTTTTTGAGGATGTCGGCATTCATTCAGATATGAATGCATTCGTTTTCTTGCATCTTACAAAAGATAACGGCCAATGGCGTTATGTGCGCATTGACCGTTATTTAAACAATGATACACCGGATAAAATCGGTGACATTATTGCCAAGAATGTGATTCCCCTCCCCTAATAATCCATGGGTGTTAGCCCTTCACATCCACGCCCGAGGCACAAATACTCCACCGTGCCATTCGGGTTTAATTCCGTCCCCAATATCATGGGCGACATGGAATTCATGGAAATGAAGATCATCGTAACCATAAAGGCCACAAGACAAACAGCAAAGCCGCCGGCCATAATCACTTCTCTATTTATTTTAGGTTCGTAGTAATTCACAAACCCTCTCCCCTATTTAATATATCCCTAAGCATTAATATAACACCCCTACCCTAACGCGGGGTTAAGAATAGATAAAATGCCGGATAAAAGTTGAGAGAGGCGGAAAAAATGGCGGACACGGAGGGATTCGAACCCTATTCGCCTTGCGAATGTTTAAAAAAAATCGAGGGTTCGAAGATTGATGATCGTACTTTTGGCGGGGGATGGCTTTCGTTACGCTCGAAAGGATGGCGGACACGGAGGGATTCGAACCCTCGATAGAGCTATTAACCCTATACTCCCTTAGCAGGGGAGCGCCTTCAGCCACTCGGCCACGTGTCCTTTAATAAAACCAACGACTTAGGAATAAGTCTAAGTTCTTAATCAGCGAAAATCAATCCGTATCTGTGACAGAATTGTGACATTTTTAGAGGCTGAACCTCTCACTATCATCCATTCTATACGTCTAAACTTTTTAAGAACTGGTTCTATCGTTGAGTAACAATAACTCAGTCCCTGCATTCTATAACCTCCCCTTGGCGCAGTTGCAACGCATTTGAAAACTTTTTTAAAAGGGAAGACACACTCACCTCAATATTTGAAGGATTTATGAGGGGGGGAGGGAAAAAGAAGGGGGCTTGGTTAAATGTTATATGCCCCTACCCTCACAATCGGGCAATTTTTTAGGACTTCATCTATAGTGCAGGCGCTTGTGGCTGAAAGTCCTCTTTTAGCATCGCACTCACAAGGGCGGCCATCTTATCACCCTCTTCAAACGCTACAACTTCATGAAACTGTGCT
>JBOEFZ010000076.1:0-4160 GCA_050633165.1 Alphaproteobacteria bacterium
TCGATCATCATCCCGATCGTCGTTTTTTTCTTAGCCTTAGCCTCTTCATTCTCACATTTTAGCTTCTTCGAAATCTCCGCCCGCCGCTTCTCCGGATCATCCTTCGCAAGCTTGGATGCAGCATTCTTGCCCTTAATTTTCGACAAAACCGCCTTCTTCCGCGCCCCCTCACGCAGTACAAAAAACACCCCCGCCCCACCGGCAATCAAAACAAAAAACACCGCCGCAATGATGATGGGAAGAAATTCGCTCACGCCGCACCTCCCCTACCCGTCATCCCGTTGGCACGCGAAGCGTGCTTAAACAAACGGGATCCACAAAGACGCAGGCAAAGCCTGCGACATCCCTGGATCCCCGCTGCTTCAGCGCAGCAAGCTACCCCGCGAGGATGACATTGAAGAAAAATTACATCAATCATAGGCTTCTTCCATCGCATTCAAAACAAGCTCATCCACCCCAAACTGCCGCGCATTATCAAAAAACTTAGGCCGCAATCCGGTCGAGCGATGCTTGGTAATCAATTTCCCACCCTCATCTTCCCCTTCAATATCGAGCACAAAAAGATCCTGCATCGTCACAACCTCCCCCTCCATGCCCGTAATCTCGGTCACATGCGTCGTTTTGCGCGACCCGTCCCGCAAACGCTGCACCTGAATAATCACCTGCACTGCGCCCGCAATCTGCTCGCGCACCGCGCTTTGCGGCAAATTAAGCCCACCCATCGCAATCATATTCTCCATCCGCGAGAGCGCCTCACGCGGGTTATTCGCATGCACCGTCCCCATCGACCCATCATGCCCCGTATTCATCGCCTGCAGGAGATCAAACGCCTCCGGCCCGCGCACCTCCCCGACAATAATCCGCTCCGGCCGCATCCGCAGGCAGTTCTTAACCAAATCCCGCATCGTCACCTCACCCACACCCTCCAAATTCGGCGGGCGGGTTTCCAAACGCACAACATGCGGCTGCTGCAACTGAAGCTCACAAGCATCTTCACACGTAATCACGCGCTCCCCTTGCTCGATATAACGCGTCAAACAATTCAGCATCGTCGTCTTCCCCGACCCCGTCCCACCGGACACAAGCACATTCACACGAGATCGCCCAATCGCCTGTATCAACTTCGCACAACTCGGCGTCATCGATCCAAAATCAACAAGCTTATCGAGCGTCAATTTATCCTTCGTAAATTTCCGAATGGTCATACACGAACCATCCACCGCCAGGGGGGGAATAATCACATTAACCCGCGAACCATCCGGCAAACGCGCATCACAAATAGGGCTGGCCTCATCGACCCGCCGCCCAATCGCCCCCACAATCCGCTGACAAATCGTTGTTAAATGCTGATTATCCCGAAACCGCACATGCGATTTCTCAATCTTCCCGCCAAGCTCGATATAAACCGTATCCGGCCCATTGATCATGATATCGGCAATTCCATCCATCTCGAGCAACTCTTCCAAAGGCCCAAACCCCAACATGTCATCCGCACATTCCTTCGCAATGCCCGACAACTCCGCCTTGGTCAAATCCAAATTCCGAAATCGCGCAATCTCCTCAACCGCGCTCAACACCTCATCCCGCGAGGCCTTTGCATCCATCCGCGCCAACGCCTTAAGATCAATCCCGTCCCGCAAATCCAGCCAAATCCGGTTCCGCGCCCGCTTAAGCCGCAAATCCGCCATCGATTCCGAAACCTCGTCCCCCTCTTCATACGCCGCCTCCCCCGCAAACGGATCGGACAACTCCTTCTCCTCCGCCGCCTGAATCTCTTCCACCGCCGCCGCCTCATCCTCGACAGCCTCAATCTTCTTCACCGCCTTTTTCGCTTTAGGCTTAGCAAGCCCCTTCTTCACAGGCGCAGCATTTTGTTTCTTTCCAAACATCCCCTACCCCTTCTTCAATCCTTTAAGCAAACCGCCCATAAGACCACCCGCCGGCGGCGTCTCTTCCGCCACCGCGCTCACACCCAACACACCTTCTAACATCGGCACAAACTGCTCCCGCAAAATCTTTACCCCGCCCGCATGCGCGCTCACCATATCGCCTTGCGCCTCACACCCCATGAACACCTCCGGCGCGAATGGAATGCTCGCCGCAATATCCATCTCCACCGCATCGACAATATCCTTCGGCGCAATATCCATCTTCCCGCCCGCACCGCACATATTCACAATCAACGAAGCACCGTCATCATCCCCGCCGCGCAAATCCCGCAGCTCACTCAACGCGCTCCGCGCCTGCCGCAAAGAGACAACACTCGGCGCACTCACCAACGCAATATGGTTCGCCCGCCCTAAAACAAGGCTCTGCAACGCGCGCGGCGCTTCGGATAAATCCACAAACACCACCGGAAACTGCATCATCAACATATCAATCAACGCCTCAAACGCCTCAACCTCGCACGCATCCTCAAGCATCACATCACCGCCAACCGCCAAAACGGATAGCTTCTTATTCGCCGCAAATAACATCCGCTCCAACCCGTCCAGATCCTGATCCGCCGCAACCTTTCCCGCCTCCGCCAACGTTGTGACCGGATCAAACCCCATCCCAACCGAAAGCGTCGAACCACCGCCCGCCGCATCCAGTAAAACCGATTTTTGCTCTAAATATTCCGACGCCGATAACGCCGCCGCCTGCGCCATCGCGCTCGTCCCCACACCGCCCTTCGCACCCATAAACGCCACCAGCTTGCTCCCCATCACGCCAATCCGCTCAATTAACGCCTTCACAATCACATCCGCAAAAACATCCACATCAAGCGGCGCAACCAAATAATCACTAATCCCCATATCGATCATGGTGCGATAAAGCGTCACATCATTCACCGGCCCAATCACAATCGCCGCCGTCCCCTCGGCGCAGCATTCCGCCAATAGCCCGAGCTTCTCGGTAAAGCCCTCATCAATCACATCTGTTTGAAGAATAACCAAATCGGGCGACTCGATTTTCTGATAGGCATCAATCGCAAGATCAACATCCCCCTCACCCACAGACACATCCACACGCCCGAACCGCCAATCCGCCGATAGCGCCTCAACCGCCGCATGCGTGTCCTTATCCATCGTAAAGACAGCCACACTCGAATCCGGTAATAAGATAGAGGTCTCCCGACCCGTATTATGATGCAGCCCCGCGCCCATCCAATCCCCTGAAATACTTGTTTCGTATTATAGTTATTCTATAATTTTACCATAATAACAGTTAAAGGAAGGTGTTCTTTACATTGGATTTTAGGGAAATTTTATCAACATCTCCGTCATCCCCGCGGCGCAGCTTGCTGCGCTAAAACAGCGGGGATCCAGAAATGTCAGCAGCAAAGCTACTGTCTTATAGATTCCGGATGTTTAAGCAATGCTGCGCATTGCCTCCGGAATGACGTAGGAAAGAGATTACTCACTCGCGCTCTCACCCTCAAGCGGCTCATTGCGAACACCCGCGCGATACGGCTCGGTAATATTGCTCGCCCGCCGCCCGTCGTTCACCCCGTAATCGGCATCACGCCCACCCGCAAGATCACTAGGCCGCGCTACCTGCTTTGCAATCAAACCATCAAGGCTACAGCCAATCTTATAATCCGCATCCGGATCAATATCCCGATCCTCAAGCCCGTCAATCACACCGCAATCCTCCGGCGCGCGCGCCTCAAGCGCCGTAAACGCAACAAGCACAACCATATCACCCGATCCCTTCACCGGAACAATCGCCGATTGCACCCGCTCAACCCCTTGCCGCTTCAATTGCCGCGCCATCCGCGCCAACACCTCACTCGCCCGCATCGCCGAACCGCTCACCGCCGGATCATACCGCACACCGATATCAAGCCCGCCCGCACCGCGCTGCAAATACTCCGCCGCCAAATTCGCCGCATCAAAATCACGCACCGCAACCTCACGAAAAACCGCATCGCGATGCAGCGCAATCTTCCCCTGCGACAACTTCGTCTCCGAATGCACAATATGCTCACACGCCCCAAGCATAGGCGAAAGCGCAAATACCGACATCAATAAACAAAGCTTTTTCATCGCAAAATCCCTAATCAATCAAATAGCCAAAACCGCTTTTACCGCTCAATTCCGCCTCATCCCGAACCCCGTATTTCCGCCGGATATTCGCCGCAAACGCATCCGCAAGCGGATTATCCGCTTGCTTCT
>JBOEFZ010000077.1:0-19657 GCA_050633165.1 Alphaproteobacteria bacterium
TTTATGAGTCCGCTACCTAGTCCAAGGTGTCATCTGGAGAGATGAGCATTTCGACGGTATGGCAATCAAGGCCATTGCACGGCGAGAGAGCTGTTCCCACGACTATGTCAGTTCAGCAATTTTTGGCAGTTTCAAAATCCTTCAAAACGCAGCCTGATTTCCTGTTACTTCCCTGTTTCTAAAATGCCTCTTTTTTCTGTAGACGCCGGTTTCTCTAGCTTGCACCTAAAATTTCAGATCAAAAACTGAATCCAATTCCTGTTATTTCCCTGATAAAACAGGGATTCATAGCACCGACACGCGGTGAAATGACCGTTTGAGAAAACGGGTGAGAAATAGATGGTTTGGAGAATTCTCTGCGCATATCGAGGATACCCTGATCGGCAAGGCGCGCGGAACGCCGGGCTTCACCGGCGAAATTCTCTGTAACGGATGGATTGGAAGACTGAATGGCAGTGCTGTCAGGCAAACGCTAACTATTCTCCAAAAGTGCGTCTTGGCAAAATTACGCGGCACTAACTGTCCAACTTGTGCTGACGGGGTACAAAGGCCGAGCACGTATAGCAGTATTTCAGAAAAGCTAGAGTTCTGCTTCCATAGGTTCATCTTGACCTGGTTCCAATTCTTTCCCGATATAAAGTTTGTAAACACGGCTTCCCAAAATATCACCCGGTCCTTGCGTATAACGCGGCGCGCCGAAGCTTTGCGCGATTTTGTGTTGTTCTTCCAATGCCCGGCGGTCCTGTGCCACCACTGGAAATAAAAACAGACGAATGGCCGCTTGTTTTAACCATGACGGGGCGAGCCCTTTTGGTGTTGTAAAACAAGCAAACGGACGAAAGGATGTTTCGTCTTCCGGTGGGAAAAAGGCTGTAACGCAAAGGGTCAGCTTTTCTTCGCCCTGCCACTGGGCCTGCACGGTTGTCGGCGGATAATAACGTGTAAAGCTCTGCTCACGACCTCCGAGTTCCAATGCCCGTGACATCAAACCTAAATCCGGCTGTTTTTGCTCAATCACCATTTCAATACTGCGCTCATAACTATTCACCAGCAGATTAACTGGAACGTGTTTATCGCGCTTACGGATAAACCCGTCATGAATGAATTTGGTATGAAACGGATCGAGTACGTTTTCAATCGCATCAAAAGCATTGCCTTTCCAGATACCTTGCTTCCACCAAAAATGATCATACTTGTCATCCCCCATCAGTGGAGGAAGGTCTGGCTCATTAGAGCCGTCTTCAGACAGGCAAACAAAAATACCGCCATGTTTTTCGGCAACTTTGATAGTTTGCGCTTTGAGTTGGTCTTTCTTTTTATCACTTAACCCGCTTAAGGAGCATCCCGGCACATCCACACATTGACCGTCAGCTTTAAACCGCCAACCGTGATAGGGGCATTCAATGGAATTTTGCACAACACGACCTTTTGAGAGCGGATAATTACGGTGCGGGCATCTGTCATACAACGCGCCTAGACCTTCTTTCGTTCGAAATACTGTAATTGGCACGCCAATAATTTTACGGGCAATCGCTTTGTTCATTTTGACATCTGAGGACAGCGCCACCAAGTGCCATTCGGATTTAAAATACTCTGGGATTTTAATCATGAGCCTGTTTCTCCGTTCCATTCTATGTCATAGGTTGTGGCTTGCGAAAGTGAGAGATTATGTTTGAATGCGTGTTTTGCAAAAATCAGTGTATCAAGGAGTGATCCCAAAACAGGCAAGCGGTCGTTTTTAGAACTGATTACGTCAGAACCGGATTTTAGCGTAGAAAGCCAATCTTTATACTTTTTTTGTTTTATCGCCTTGATTAGCCCGTAGCTCAACATCATGGGAAGCATATACTTTTGCGAGGCTCCGGGCGCTACTTTGTACTCTGCATGGTAAGCTATAGCACGAGACAGATCGCCGTTACCTGTTAGGAGATGGAGCCCGCTGGTCGCACGTGGGTTGCATTCAATCGGCCATGCTATGCCGTCATGGTCAATAATAAGGTCACATGAAAGCTGACCCGTTAGATTTAGGTTTTGCGCTAACTTTTCAGCAATAATTTTTGCTTGTTTCTCTGCGTTAAGATCCGCAGGTGTAAAAACATAACTGGCACCGCCTTTTAGTCGCCAAGCAGATTGATACACGGCTAATGAAATAAGTTTTCCGTTACGAAGCACAGCATAAAAGCTGCATTCTTGCCCCGAAATAAATTTTTGCGCAATCCACGGGTTTTGCTCAGAAGGTTGAACCATTTTCAGTTGGTCTACAGATGGCTGAATAAGTATTTGCGTGCCAAAGCGCGAATAGCACGGTTTAAATACCCACTCCTTCGAGGAACCTTGATAGGTCTGCAAGTCATAACGGTTGTCAATGATATGTGTTTCAGGTGCAGAAATGTTCAATTCTGAACACACGTTATTGAAGGTTTCTTTGTTGTGAAGTTGATTTAAAACGGTTAGAGGCGGGGCAAATAACTTGCCCTTTAAACAACCTTCTAAATCTGGATGTGCCAGATGAAACACTTCCTCACAAGTTGGTATGATAAGTTTGGGTTGAAGGCGATCTATAAGGCCTTCGATATCACGGCGAAACTGTTCAGGCTGATAAACAGGTGATGAATATGCCAAAATTTTATGCGCGACGTTTGACCATTTTGTCATATAAGCGCTGTTGCAATCAGCAAGGAAGACCTGATATCCGGCTTGTTTGAAATCGCGCGCCATATCCAAAGCGACCGGAGCGCGTGCGCCTGTAATTAGGATTGTTTCAGCCATTATCGCTACTCCATTTTATGCGCTGGCGTTTTGAGCTGGATTCCGTTTGCATCGTTTCAATATCGACGGGGCAATCCAGTTTTAAATCATGTTTTAAACGCTTGGCAGCATAACCCGCAGTATCATTGGCAATTGTATTTTTCAAATAGAGTTTAACCTGGGATTTACAAGCGCTTGCTATCCATTGTGTCTGCGCGCCTAACGTTCGCTCAAGACTGTTTGTAACACTTTCAGGTGTGATCGTTTTATCAGGGTAACGCCATAAATTTTGTACACGACCAGCAATAGGCTTTATTGTCCTCCCCACAAAGCCGCAAGGGCAAGGTGAGTGTTCAAGTTCAATATAATCATCCAGTTTTACACGTATAATAGGTTGAGAGCGCCGGAATAAATCAGTCGCAATGAGTTGGTATCCGCTTGTGCCGGGAACAAGCTCTAGTTCAAAAATGAAACCATCTTCATTCAAATGCAAACGCCCATGTTTGCATGGCGCTCCTAAAAATCCTTCTGTGGCCTGATAAATCGGATCAGGTCTAGTGCCAAGCTGTTTTTGTATCCAGTCTCGTTCATTGTTTCCCATAGGCTCTGAACCGTAATAGCATTTTATAAGAGACGGGATTTGCAATGATGTAGTCGCCAGTTCTGCCAAGACATGTGACGGAGCAATCAATATTGTTGGCTTGAAACTCTCTATCGCTTTTTGTTTCTCTTCCAAAGACAAAGATAATGGACAATACATAAACTGGAACGGTCCGCTGCGCTTTCCGTTGCTATAGAGCTTACTGTCAGCGCGCAACACCAACATTATTTTCACGCCTTTATGAAGGGTATTGAAAGGTAACAATTTGGCCATGCTTTGCCCTTGATAAATCGCGCGCTCTGTTGCACTGGCCAAAAACAAGCCACGCGTGCCGGAGGTACCAGTAGAGTATCCGGCAACAACGCCGGGTAGAACTTCGCCTACCCCCCCATCTTCTGCATTTTGTGCAGCAGCATGAGCCTCTTCATCACTAATTCTTAAACTATTCCAATCTTTGAAATTTTTTCGCATTTGCTCAGGCAATGTGATTGGAAAATCTTTAAGGGAACATCCCGCAAAATCGGATAATGCTGGCGTTTTTCGGATAGTGGCTTGCATACCTTGCCATAGCTTTTTTTGACGGGATTCTAAAGCAGACCTATTAAGGTGCATCGCGCGCCTTGTTTTAACCCAGCTTTGGAGGGTTATGAAAGGAAGCTTCATAATCCACCTCCCTGATATCGGGTTACAGCTTTCTTACAATGTGACGGAAGAATATCAAGATCACGTCCTGCTTCAGACAAGCCATGCAAGCTATTGAGCGTTTGATAAAATTGCGCTGAACTTCCGAGCAATGCCATCGTTATTTTAGGTGGCGGCGTGTTGTTTTCCACGGCTGTAATAGACCATGCCGCATCAGCAATCAAAAAAACAAACCGATCCTGTTCTGTACGCAGCGCCAGTCCCCAATGCCCAGGACAATGCCCCGGCAGCTCAACGGCTAACAATGAACCGTCGCCCAACAAATCGACTGCATCAACAAAAGGAGAAAATTCTGCAGGTAAGGACACTGACTTACAATCTTCAAAATGCGAGGAGCGTGACTCTATATCATCTGGCAGAAGAGACGAAAGAATACCGCGCCTGACCTGTTTAAATCGACTCAGTTCCCTCACATATTTATGACCGGCTTTTGAACAAAATAGTTTTGCGTTTTTAAAATGATGGATTCCAGCCACATGATCGCCGTGAAAATGGGATATAATAATGGCTCTCACATCGTCTTCTGAATATCCGTTTTTCTGCAATTGCTCTATTGCGCTCTCCCCTTTATTTAGGTGAACAGGTGTTGTCCAACGGTAAAGACGTTCCGGGAAAGACTGTGTTGCTTGCAAAAAAGCCGGATCATAGCCTGTATCGAATAAAATCACTCCTTCATCTGGATGTTCTATCAAGCCGACATAGGATGGAAAATCCGCAATTTTAAAGCTGGCATCTTTGCGCGTCATAATTTCTGGATGACGGCAACTGCCGCAGGAGAGGACTTTTAAGGCGCATCGTTTCATGCGGCCCTCTCTTTCGCGATATCAAGAATGGTTTGAAGAGCATCATACTTAGGTTCGTATCCTAATTTATTTCTAGCCTTGCTCATATCAAAGGTTTGCGAATACGCGAGCGTAGCCAAAGTATAGCGTGTGAGTTTGGGCACATTTTTATAGCCCTCGTTAATGGCTTTACTTTCTAGTTTTTTGGCAAGATATTTTGCAAATACCATGGGCAACGGAATAAAGCGTACTTTTCGGCTGGTACATTCCGCCAACTTTATAGCTAACTCCCTGATCAGAATTTCTTGACCGCCTGAAATATTAAACACCTGCCCGGAGGCTTTATCTATATTTTGAGCGGCGAGTAAAACAGCCTGTGCCACATCCCGCACATCGGTCAGTTCTATCATAGCCTTACCACCGCGGAGTGAAGGTAAGACACCACGATTGATCATTTCTGTTATTTTCGGCAGCAATACCTGATCATCTGGCCCCACAATCGCACGCGGTCTGATTACGACAGTTTTAAAGGTTTCAGTATTTGCCGCTAAGGCCAATTTTTCAGCTTCCAGCTTTGTTTTGGCATAGTCATTTAAAGGCAGAGAAGGTGATTCATGCTCCTCCGTTAGTCCATATTGATCCTTCATAGCGGCATATATAGATGGGGAGGAAATAAAAATGAAACTTTGAACGCCATTGTTTTTTGAGGCTTTAAGCAGGTCTTGTGTCGCAGTGACATTGATGTTTTGAAACGCCTCCGGTTTGCCCCAGCTATCAGATAACGCCGCCGCATGTATCAAGATGTCTATACCATCGCATAGCTGCGTTAATTCAGTAGAGTTCGTTAAATCGGCTTTCAGAAATTTAGCACCATATGAAACAATCCTCTCACAAGCAGATTCGCGCCTGCCTGTGGCCAAAACGTTAAATCCGTTTTCAGCAAACGTTTTTACAAGGGTTAAACCAAGTCCGCCAGTAGCGCCAGTAATCAGAACATTCTTGTTTTCAACATTGCCCATTAAACCCTCAAAACAATCGTTCCGGCACTCACGCCTGCTGCGGTTCCTAACAATAAGATACTTTGTCCGGCTTTGACTAATCCATGATCAAGGGTATGAGACAAAACCGTTGGGATGGATGTTGCAATTTGATTACCAACTTCAGAAAATATGTTCACCACTTTATCCGGGGCAGGCTTGAACATACGCCTGATATGCTCGACAGCCGGGGCGCTGGCCTGATGACAAACCACGAAATCAATTGTTTCTCTTGTATATCCCGCTTGTTCCAAGGTGCGATCAATCAAATCAGGCAAACATTTTGCGGCGGCTTTGAAAATTCCAAACGTATCCATTTCGAAATAAGAGCCTTTAACAATTGCGTCATAGCCTTCTTCAACACGAAGACGCGTACCCCCAGCCCTTAGAACAGCAAGTTTGTGAGCATCTCCATAGGTCTCAAACCCACGTGAGAGCATGCCGGGGCCGTTTTGATCCATGGTCGCTTCCAGGCAAATAGCCGCCGCGCCATCCCCAAATATACTGGCGGTTTCAGGCACGGAATAATCCAGTCCCGCAGAAGCAATATCACTGGATACAATCAGTATTTTTTTCCAACGGCCGCAGGATATTCCCATAGTTGCCACATCGAAAGCAGATAAAAAAGATAAGCAGGTTAAATTGACATCGAATGTTGGAATACCTGAGTTACCTAACCCCATATGCTGTTGGATTAATACAGATGTAGAGGGTATTGGCTGCTCCATCACACCGCACGCGCCAATAATAACGTCCAGATCTCTGGCATCCCACCCCGCTTTCTCCAATGCCTTCTGAGCAGCTGCGGCTCCCATCACAGAACTAGTCTCTTGGCTATTTGCAACACTACGCTTCTTGATGCCAAACTTTTTCTCGGTCCATCCAGCCTGTTTGCCAAATTTTTTATCCAGCTGACTTGAGGGGACTGTCAATTCAGGCTGATACGTGCCATTACCAGCGATTTTAAAAGGTATCATGACTTCACCTTCATAAATTAAACATTGTTTAGTTTATACAGATATTTTTGGTAAATGCAATAATTAATTAAACATCGTATAATTAATTTGCTATAGTGGTTGTGAAGAAAGGAATTTCAATGGGAAGAAGAAGCGACCACACGCCAGAACAACTCAAAGAGATGATCCTTGAGGAGGCGTGGAACGTTATCGAAAAAGAAGGTATCGATAAACTTACAGCGCGGCGCATTGCCACAGCAATCGGTTATACCCCCGGTACAATCTACAGTTTTTTCACTTCGATGGAGATGCTTCAACTCCATTTGAATGCAAAAACCCTTAATTTACTACATGAAACATTGTCCGATCCTGAATGCAATAATCCAGACAATAAACCAATTAAGAATATGAAATTAATGGCAAAAAATTATATATCTTTTGCACAAAAATACAGGCCACATTGGTTAATGCTCTTCGAGAACCGCTTGGAGCACCTAAAAAAAGATGAGGGTTGGTATCAGGAAAAAATTGACAGACTTTTTGAACCATTAGAAGCGCAAATGTCTGCATTTTATTCAGACAACCAGAAACGTAAGAGGAAAGTTGCTACAAGAGTGCTTTGGGCATCTGTTCATGGTATTTGTTTTCTTAAGGAAACAGGAAGGCTCTCACTTGTTGATGAAGAAAAAAGCACGGAACACCTCTCAACTTTTTTAATAGAAAATTTTATTAGAGGCTTGAAGTCAAAATAATTAATATTAAAAATTTTGCATATTAGAGGTTATCACATCTTTTTATGGCTAATGCCATTGGTTTAAGCTAAAGGTCTTATTCTTAATTCATCAAAAGTACGCTGGATACTTAGTTTAGGTACTCGAGGATCGGCGCTTAAAAATTCGTCAACACTTTCAGCATTATCTCTGAGGTAAATTACTAACTCTTCTTCTCTTGTCGCTATATTATTTTCTTTCAAATACCTTGATATACCCCACACACCCAATCGATCGCTTGCTCCCCTTTCGAATAAATCTAACTGCTGCAAATTCCCTAAGCCATATTGTAAAAGTGAAGCCCAGTTTCTTGCTAATTCTGATATATTCTCTTCTCCATAATGCGCAATGGATAATTGAGAGAGAGTAGCTAAACCATCTTGCAATTGATATCCGATAGTGTGCGCAAGAAGTTTAAGGGCATCTTCAATTTCAATATTACAAGATTGTGCAATTTCACTATATGAATATCCACCCATCCAGCAATTTATTGCATTCTTTATAATGTCCTTTTCACCATCAATTTGTAGTGTAGGCATCTCTATAATTCTTAAAACAACTCCTTCAAGCCATTCTTCGTCATCTAGCGTTTCCAGTGTTTGCCATTGAGGCATTTCAATTAGCGTTAGATTACTTACAAATCTCCAATACCGGGGGGACGCCCCACTTGTTTTGAGCAAATTCCAATTTTCACGCGGCACTTCCGCTTGTAAGTGCCTTGTTCTAATAATAAAAACCTCTTTAATTCTTTCTTTTAAGTCATCTGTGTCACAGTATTGATAGGCAAGTGTACGCTCCACTAAGCTTTCAACGTGTTGTTCGATTTCTTCTATTGCCACTTCTGATGGTATTAAATCAATCAATGCTATGTCGATTTTATCAAGTATCGATAGAAAACTATCATTTTGAGCTTCAAAAATTTCGTTACTCAGTTGAATATTGAGATTTGAAACAGCATTATTCAGACGATCAATGAGATCAAAAAGGGCTCCCGATGCAGGCTCCATAAACATATCTTTGAATACATTTTCAATATCGTATTTCTCGTCGTTGTTGGCGAAAATAATACGGCCTCGAGTTTCCTTCCCAGCTCTACCTACGCGCCCGACTATATTTTTAATACTTCGGTTTTCTATTGACTCTGTAACCTCACCATTAAAACGTTTAATTGTATGAACAACGAGAGTGCGAATGGGCAAATTAACACCCTCTGCGAGCGTACTTGTGCAAATTAGAATGTTTATTAAGCCGTCCTGAATAGCCCTTTCCATTTCCCGTCGAATTTCTTGTGGCAAATCTCCGTGGTGAAACCCTATGCCATATTTCAAAAGTTTGGATAATGAATAATCTGCTCCAAATTGAAAGACTATATATTCAATCAGATCAGGCAAGCCGCTTGATAGATTTAGAGCGCCTTCAACTAAATTTGTCGATAAATCGTAAAATTCTAAAAGCTTTTTTGCTAAACCGGAAACATAGTTTTTTTGCGTAGTAAACAGAGCGACAGGGCCATTTCTTCGCGCTTTTAAGGCTGCTACACAAGCAAGTGCAGTGTATGAATTATAACCGGAAACAAGTTTTAAACGCCCACTCTGCGGGTTTACATACCTGAAATCATCTTTGGTGATAAACTTAGAAAGAAAATAACTGCGCGGGCGCTCATAAATCGTATTAAAGTCTAACTGCCATGAATCAGCGCCTTGTGATTGTATAAATGAAAAATCTGTTTCAACTGGTTTATATTCAGACTCAGAAAGAGTGCCGGTTTGCCCTCCAAGCCACTGATGTATTGCGTCTACATTTGGTAGAATTGCAGAAATAAAAACAATTTTTCGCGCATAATCTTCAGAAAGCTTTAGTTTTGTAAGCAGTAACTCATATTGCAACCCTCTGCTGCTATCGTCAATTAAATGTCCTTCATCACAAATAATAGTATCAAAACTGTTTTCTAAGTTAGGCAGACTCTGAGCCAACGCAGTGAATTTTTCTGGAGTGATAATTAGCACATCCGCGGTTTCAGCAGTTGCCCCTTCTGATCTACTGGGTATGTTGCCGCCATGACTGGCTACGACTGTTACTCCAGCGGCCTCCAAGCGTTTTGAAATACCTTCTTTTATTTCTGATGCAAGCGCACGAAACGGGACCAAGAATAAAACCTTTTTCCCTCGACCTTTAACTTCATTATAAATCACAATTTCACAAAGAGAGGTTTTGCCAGAAGAAGTAGGCATTTGCATGCTGTAAACTTCATCTGTATCGCTCAATATGCCGCTTTTAATGGCAGAAATTTGAGATGGAAACAGCTCCCATAAAGGAAATGTTTTGGGGTTCATGAGAAATGGACGCCACACATCATGGCTAAAGTTAGCGGCATTTATCCTAAGACAATCCCATATATTAAATCTTTTAAATCTCTCCAAGCAGTCCAATGCTAGCTTCGAGGCAATAAACAACCTTGGATCAGAAGCCAGACCTTCATGTTTCTTAGCTTGAAAGTAGGAAATAAGTTCTTCTAGGTTAATAGTTTCGGACGATTTGAGTGCTTCAAGTAACTGACCTTCGAGATCATTGTTTTTTAATTTTCGGCTCAATAAGCCATACAAAAACTGTTCTTCTATTAAAAGATTGTCAAAGTTTTCAATACCCCCTGCTAAAAGTGTTGCAGTTGCTGGAAAATCAGCTAAATAAAACGTCGCTGCGCAATACAAAAGATTAATATTCCTGTCCACTCCTTGAAGGTATTGTGAAGCGGTACTTCGAGAATAAATTAATAGTGTTTTTGCAAGTTCTGAGAGGTTTTTGCTCTTAGCTTCTGGATTTTCTAATCGCAAAGCATCAAAAATTGAAGCTAGGACTGCAATGTAAAGATCATCACTTCTATTCCTTACCTGATATCCAGCCCAAAGTTCTTCGGCAATGCCAAATTCTGTAGCACTTTCCCATGATTCAATTTCTGCCATCATTTGGCGCAGCTGCTTAGTCATTATTTTCTCCGTTTGCAGCCTTAGAAAAACAATGTTCGTATAGGTTTTTTAAATTATCAATTCCAATTACTATAACTTCGAATTCTTCATTTTGTTCGGGCAGGTCAAGTGTCTTGACTAATTCTTCATCTAAATAATTACGATCAATTACAGCAACGGCTCGATAGGTTTTTTTAAACTCCGTTTTTAAATGATCTTCGGTAAATCTTTTAATAAAAGCGATAGAAGTAGCATTTTCATGGTCAATGGCTTTTTCTTTCAACCAAACTAGGGTTCTTGCCAGCCTTCCTGTTTTATCTGACTTGTAACCGTCAATGGATTTTTCAATTGGCGAAAAAGCTGATGCTGTTGATTTAAGCTTAGATTCCGCACAAATAACAAAATCTTTCCTTGAAGGCCGATCATCATGCTCTCTGTATAAAATAACCACATCTGAATGAGGCGCCGCCTTAGTTCTATCTTGCTTAAAACGCCATTTTCGTAGCTTTTTAACTACTTCTTGTCTTTCGCTTCCCAAATAAAACAAAGTGAGAACTTCACCAAAATCCCCTGCCATAACACTTCCTGTATCTGGCAACTTATTCTGTAATATTTCAGAGGCTGAAAGTCCTGTATTATTTATTTGAGCTTCTAGATCATTATCTGAAATATAACAACCTGGGATGGCCTCAATCATAAATTCCTCAAGTTCAACGATTTTGTCATCATCGAGAACATGGGCCCTAACCTCGACAGATCCATTAGGCATCACATGATCTGTAAACCAGGATGAAACGTTATCTTCGTTTAACATTTAATTTGTCCAATCATCTGGCCTCGAGCCCTTACTATTACGTTGATCTATCAAGCATAACGAGCTAACGTCCTGTTGTGAATGCAATTTTGTATTCTCCGGGGCTTTATAACCCTGCACAAAGCGGTTGATATCACCGTTATGATGTCGCCTTTCGGTCTTATGACCGGGAGGCGACGATGTATGTCCAAGCCTCGCGGCTAAAGATCGTCGCGGCTGTCTTTGTGCAGTTTATAAACTCCCGGTCACCAAGAGCAATCTTGGTGACTTTTTGATTTAACCGAAGGGAGTTGAAAATGATCAAACCAACCAAAACCATACTACCTCTATTAGCGCTGGGCACATTAACCGCCTGCGTATCAACGAGCTGGAACGCGACCAATCACTATGATGATTTCACGGACACCAAAAGCTGCCGTGTAGAGCGCGGTACTCAAGCTGGTCGTGATTTTGCCCGCGGGTTTACGGGCATATACTTCACACAACATTTCTACGCAGAGAACCATAATGGAGAGATCCGTGCTGGTGTGCGCACTGAGCCGCCTCTACCAATCGGTGGTGACATTCAGATTAAGGTTGGAGCTAAGCTCTACACACTAACATCGCAAGATACGCCAATCGATGTTGCGCCGACAGTACCCATAAATACCGATGCAGCAGAGAGGGCAATGGGCAAAGGCTATGCTGACACCATGAAAGCCATGACTGAAAACATTCAGCAATTGAGCTCACCTTACCGCGCTTACACCGGCAAGAAAGCCAAAGCGTTGTTGCGTGATATTGCGAACACATCCGGTGAAATAAAGTTCCGTGTAATCGGCGTCAATCAAGTCACATCAGGCACTGGATCATTCACCGCTGGCGAAGATTTCAAGCAGGCCTTACATAGCTGTAGCATACAAATTTGACAGCTGTAAAAATCCTGTCTATACGTGAAGGTGTCTTGGAGAGCGAGCTCCCTTTTAAAGGGCGGACAATAACCTTGGTGGCAGTCCAAGTGCAAGACCGGCGAGAACTGGAAACATGGTAGTTCTCTTAAACAAGTAAGAAGCGCCTCTTTGAGGCCCGACCGCGCCGACATTTAAACATTGAACTTTAATCAATGCTGAATGTCGGCTTTTCATTGAAAATATGTAATCAATAAATGTCGATATTTGGCTCCAATATAAGGAGACAGCTATGTCGACTAAGAAGAAAGCTACCGACAGCTTAAAAGTCGGAACACTGCCTGAATATCAGCTGGTTGATATTCAAAAACTCAAACCCTACGCTAACAATGCGAAGAAGCATCCGCCCAAACAGGTGGAGCAGATTGCTGGAAGTATGCAGCAATTCGGTGTGATCAGTCCGCTCATAACGGATAGCTCATTTGAAATCATTGCCGGGCATGGGCGTTATGAGGCCGCAAAGCTTCTTGGCTTAAAACAGGTGCCGGTCATCTTGATTGATCACTTGTCCCAAGCCGAAAAAAAGGCGTATCGCCTCGCAGATAACCAGCTTACCCTAAATACAGGTTATGATGATGGCTTGCTCAAGATCGAGATTATTGACCTCATGGGAATGGACCTAGATTTTGATCCTGAGGTCATGGGTTTTGATACGGCTACGCTGGATATCATAATCGACGGTGATGAAATCATCGAGAATGATCCAGCAGACGATGTGCCAGCCATTCCTGAAGATGAGCCAACCGTTACAAAACTGGGCGATATTTGGATCATGGGCAAGCATCGTTTGATCTGTGCTAATTCACTTGAGGAGCAGAGCTACAAGGAGCTACTTCTGACCGAGACAGCACATATGATCTTCACCGACCCGCCTTATAACGTGAGTGTCAACGGTCATATCTGCGGTAAAGGCAAGATCAAGCATGATGAGTTTGCCATGGCGAGTGGCGAGATGTCCGAGGAGGAGTTCATCAAATTCCTGATCACGTTCATTGCGCTTGTTATTCAACACAGTCGCGATGGATCACTGCATTATATCTGCATGGATTGGAGGCATATTTTCGAGCTTCTCAGCGCAGGACGTGCACATTACACAGATCTTAAAAACATTTGTGTCTGGAATAAGGACAATGGTGGAATGGGTTCGTTTTACAGGAGTAAGCATGAGCTAGTGGCCGTATTCAAACACGGCAGCAAGCCTCACCTCAACACAGTTGAGCTTGGCAAACATGGTCGTTACCGCACAAATGTTTGGGACTATCGTGGCGTTAATGGCTTCGCTGGCCAGAGTGACCTTGAAATGCACCCAACGGTAAAACCCGTGGCCATGATTGTTGATGCGATTAAGGACTGTACACGTCGCAACCACATCGTACTGGATCCATTCGCAGGGTCAGGATCAACCTTGATCGCCTGCGAAAAATCGGGTCGTCAGGCACGCTGTATCGAGCTCGAGCCAAAATACTGCGATGTCATCGTGCGTCGCTGGCAGGAGCTAACAGGGCTGGATGCCGTGCATGCTGAAACAGGTAAGGCCTTCAATGAAACTCAACAAGGAGGGCAGAACGATGAGTAAGAAGAAATGCACAGATGGGCGTAAGAATAATCGCCCACCCAAAGAGCATCAATTCAAACCCGGTCAATCGGGCAACCCTAAAGGGCGCCCGAAAGAGGATGATCGTATGAAACGCTTTTCGATGAATAGCTTCCGCAGTTTCATCATGAATGATGCACATAAACTAGTTGAGATCGTAGAAAATGGTCGCCGCAAAATGGTACCTAAATTCTATGTGATTGTTTCACAACTTAACAACAAGGCGGCTAAGGGCGATGTTAGAGCTACAGCACTTGCATTAAAATATCTGCAAGCTGCGGCATCCGGAAATGATGCTGCGTTGTTTGATTGGATAATTTCGTGGTCTAAATTGCAAGAGCGCAAGCTGAAGGCAAGTTGCGATCCCGGGTCTCTCGAGCATTATGATGTTATGTATGATTATTTTATGTTTAAGCGTGATATGCGTCGCGGGGAGGGTGTTGAAGCATGGCCTTATGAGAACGATGAACCTTACGATGATAAGGACTGGAAGGTGTTCCTACGCCATCATGAAAAGCTAAAGTCTGATCGTCTATATGAGGCTCCTTGGCCACCGAAGTACCCTAGCGACGATCCAGCAAACGAATAATATTTGACTGGACTTCATCGCGAAAGGAAGCGTGTATGGCCCTGACGTTAACTCGTGAGGGCCATATGTATTTAAAAGATCTGCCGTTGAATGAGCTGCGATTACGTTGGGCTAAGGTGTGGGGAAAACAGCCTCATGGCACGATGGGTCGAACAATGATGGTTGAGAGTATTAAGTTTAAACGAACTGATGGCTTGGCGCCGGAGCAGCAAGCCCGGTTAGATGAATTAGTGCGATCCTATAAACGTAATCCTGCCAACTTTGACAAAACGATCGAGCTTAAACCTGGCACGCGACTAGTTCGCACATGGAAAGGAAATAAGTATTGCGTGATAGTTGCACGCGATGGATTTGAGTATGAGGGCAACACTTATACTAGTCTGTCCCACATCGCCAATACCATCACAGGTTCACGCTGGAACGGCTGGGTGTTTTTTGGTTTGAAATGATTATCAACTAAATTGGGGGCGGAATATAATGTTCCTTATTTGTTCTGTATTTTTTGTTTTTCTTTGCTAGAATGAAAGCTATAGTAACCATGTATAAGGATGTAGGGGTTTGCATGAAAGAGCATTATTTAATTTCAGAAATAGCGGATATGCTTTCTGTTTCAAAAGAAACATTGAGACGTTGGGACAAAAACGGAAAATTAAAACCCATCAGGCACCCTATCAATAATTATCGCGTTTATCATATCGACCAGCTACGTGAGTTTGAACAACTCGGTTTCTTATTCCAAGAGCGCCAAGACAATATACAAAAGCCCATCAGAGATTACAACGTCATCGAACTCTTTGCAGGTGCTGGTGGCCTAGCTATTGGTCTAGAAAAAGCTGGATTGAAATGCGCCATGCTAAATGATTTTGATAAATGGGCGTGTGAAACTCTTAAGCTTAACCGCCCCCAATGGAACGTAATACACGATGATATTGCTAAAGTGGATTTTTCTCCATATCGGGGTGAAATCGACGTCTTAACCGGAGGATTTCCATGTCAGGCATTCAGTTACGCCGGTAAAAAAATGGGTTTCCAAGACACTCGTGGAACGCTTTTTTATCAATATGCACGTGCAATTAAGGAACTTAATCCTTCCATCTGTATCGCAGAGAATGTGCGTGGCCTGCTGAATCATGAAAAAGGTCGTACCGTTGAGGTCATGAAAGATGTCTTGAAGGAGCTAGGCTACACTGTGCTGGAACCTCGCATTATGAAGGCGATCTTTTATCGCGTTCCACAGAAACGTGAGCGCTTGATTATCGTTGCTATCCGTAATGATTTAGCTGATATTCCATTTGCCTTCCCTGAGCCTTATAACAAAATATATGGTCTAAAAGATGCCTTAAAAAAAGGCGACCTATTTGATCATAATGTTCCTAAATCTGATGGTCAGAAATACCCAAAAAGAAAAAAAGAAATCATGGATATGGTTCCTCCCGGAGGCTATTGGAGAGACCTGCCCATCGAGGTTCAAAAAGAATATATGCTGAAAAGCTTCTATCTTGGGGGTGGAAAAACCGGTATGGCACGGCGTATGAGTTGGGAAGAACCATGTTTAACACTGACTTGTGCTCCCGCTCAAAAACAAACGGAAAGATGCCATCCGGAAGAAACAAGACCTTTCACTGTACGTGAATATGCACGAATTCAAACTTTCCCAGATGAATGGCAGTTCGCTGGCCCAATGACACAGCAATATAAGCAAATTGGAAATGCTGTGCCAGTAAACTTAGCTCATGAAATTGGTGTGTCCGCTGTCAATTTCTTGAACCAAGTTGAAGAATGCAAGACCAAGAGTACAAAAGAAAAAGCTGCCTAGCTTTGAGATGTCTCTTTCGTAAGAGCTTTGATCTCTTCCGACATAGCAAGCTTATCGACGACATCATCTAACTGTTGTGCGAAATTTGCTTCTTGCGCAACTTCTCCGATTGCCTTGATGATGTCCGCATAAAAGTCATTATCGCCTGTCAACCGCGTCCAAAAATCTTTTCCTGTAATAACAGGGTAGTGATATTGCTTGGTGATGCGTTTGTAATGACTGCTAAGGTCTTTCTGTTCACCATATAAAACACCCACTATCAAATTATCAAAACCAATCTTGATGTTGTTGGTTCTGGCGAGCTGAATAACAGATGTGAAATGTCCAGCAATCGTTTCCACATCATCTTTGTTGATTGTGTTTGGGCCAGCTTTTAACTGGCAATATTTTTTCTCGCCATCTATTTGATCTGTAAACTCAATATCTATGCCGCTTGTTGTGCTTCCGAATGATGAAAGAACATCGTTGGTAAAACTCTGCATATTCGTACCAAATGATGTTGTAATCGAGGCTCCTAAAACACGCGGATATATGAGGGCTTTTGCTATACTTTGCGGATCAGTGTTGCCCGTTAGAAAGTTGGAGAGGTAAACAGCAAGGAAAGGGTTAATATTAAATTCCGAAGGCTTAATCAGCTTCTTCGTATTTTTAATATGATTGACACAAATCGTGTCACGAAACCACTCTTGCGCTTTTTGTAGTACTCTCGCTTTTTCCGCCTCATCCATTGTCATTACCTAATTATTTAGACACTTTTCTCTCGACTTCCTTTGCAAAGGAAGCGTGTATGGTTGCTATGAAGAAGAGCATATCAAAGACATGTGCAATTTACACGCGAAAATCTACGGATGAACGCTTGGATATGGAATTCAATACGCTGGATGCGCAGCGCGAAGCGTGTGAGGCCTACATAATGAGCCAGCGATCAGAAGGGTGGATCGCATCACCGGAGCAATATGATGACGGAGGGTTTTCAGGTGGCTCTCTTGAACGTCCTGCGCTTAACCGATTAATCGAAGATATCAAAGCTGGAAAGGTCAATGTCATCATCGTTTATAAAATTGACCGGCTGACGCGCTCGCTGACAGACTTTTCAAAATTAGTTGAGGTATTTGATGAATACGGCGTGACCTTCGTTAGCATCACACAGAGCTTTAACACAACAACATCGATGGGCAGGTTAACGCTCAATGTGCTTCTATCCTTTGCCCAGTTTGAACGTGAGGTATCTGGCGAACGCATCCGCGATAAGATTGCTGCATCGAAAGCCAAAGGTATGTGGCAAGGAGGTCGCCCACCGTTTGGTTTTGATCTTGGCGATCGCCGCCTGATCACCAATGAAGAGGATGCACCGCAAGCCAGGCAGATATTTGAACTGTATTTGCAACTGGGTAATGTCAGAGCAGTGAAGTTGGAACTCAAGAAGCGAGGCATTAAAAGTCGTCAGCGTATATCAGAAAAAGGAACCCGGTATGGTGGTGCATATTTTAGCCGCGGCACGCTTTATAGTTTGCTGCAAAACCCGGTCTATATCGGCAAGATTTCACACAAAGGTGAAATCCATGAAGGGCTGCATGACGCCATCATTCCAATTGAGCTGTGGGATGCTGTACAAAAACAGCTCAAGAACCAAGCACAATGTCCCAAAGGCGTTATCCGGACACAGAACCGAAATATGCTGACGGGGCGAATATTCGATGAGCGTGACAATCCATATACACCAGTCTTTACGAATAAGAAAAACGGTAAGCGATACCGCTATTACACAAACAAAGTCCTAGCTGAAAACAAAGATCATCCCAACTACAGGCGCGCACGATTTCCAGCTCAAGAAATCGAAGCCGTAATTGGAGGAGCTATACGAAGAGAGCTTCCTCACTTTGCATGCGAACCAGAAGACACAAGCTTTAATTATCTGATGAAGCATCAAGATACTATCCCTGCTTATAACTTGGTGCGTGCGCTGGCCACAAAAGTGATTGTCCATCATGATGCACTGGAGCTGCACCTCTATCCCAGTGAACTGGAAAAGCTTGCACAGGAACATCTAGGCGTAGTGTTGAATTGTACAACAGAAGAAGCGGTTATAAATGTGCCGTATCAATCAGAGCGTGCTCAAGATGGTGCCGTAGTTATTAAGTCGAAAGACAAAGATATTTTTGATCTGCCGCCCAAGGCACTCAAAAAACTAGTCCAAGGCGTTATCTGGCGAGATGAGCATTTCGACGGTATGGCAATCAAGGCCATTGCACGGCGAGAGAGTTGTTCTCATGACTATGTTAGCTCAGCAATTTTTAGCAGCCTCAAAATTCTACAAAACGCAGCCTGATTTCCTGTTACTTCCCTGTTTCTAAAATGCCTCTTTTTTCTGTAAGTATCGGTTTCTCTAGCTTGCGCCTAAAATTTGAGGTCAAAAACTGAAATCAATTCCTGTTATTTCCCTGATAAAACAGGGATTCACGCCGTCGACACGCGGCAAAATGACCGTTTGAGAAAACGGGTGAGAAATAGGTGGTTTGGGGAATTCTCTGCGCGTGTCGAACACGACCACATCACGAAGGCGCGCAGAACGCTGGGCTTCAACGGCAACATTCTCTACATCGGATGGATTGAAAGACTGAATGGCAGGCGCACCAGGACTCGAACCCGGGACCGCCGGATTTGGAATCCGGTGCTCTACCAACTGAGCTATACGCCTACAGCCTTTAAAAGACGAGGATATGTTTACGGTTTATGTAAGGGAATGGCAAGCGTTATTCATGCTTAAGGCACAATTTGGTCAGCGGTTAGTAAAGTAATGTACGTTACGTATTATAAATGCTTGCTCACAACAATAAGGCTTAACCACCAAGGCTATTTAGAAAATCGACCAAATTTTAAGAATTTGCGACAAAGTTCAGTTGAGTAATGGCGTGTTATTTGTACCGTATAGTTTTGGAAAAGAATGCTTCCGGAGAATAGTTAGCGTTTGTCTGACAGTACTCTGTAATTTCACTGTGCCTTTTTTGTGGTTAAACGTATTTGTGATCATACGTTACTTTATAGATCCAGATCCTAAATATAATAGCGATACTCGCCTTTAAGAAAAAGACGCTAAACTTTTTTAGCATTTTGCATTATATAGTGCTTCTATGGATAACACTAAAACACTTCCCTCATTTTTCTGGCTTTGGATTCCTGTTGCGATTGCGGTGGCGCAAATCGGGATCGAGCTTTTTGTCCCTGCGCAATATTTAGGTGCGCTGCATTCCGAAAGCGGGCCGCATGAAACGCTGCAATTTGTCTTTATAACGGCGGCGTTTATTATTGCACTTTCGATTTTGATGCGTATTAGGGCG
>JBOEFZ010000078.1:0-24837 GCA_050633165.1 Alphaproteobacteria bacterium
GCCGAAGTGCGGGCAGGGGGCAAGCTTTCCGATAAAAAGGGCTTCAACGTCCCCGAGGTCTTCCTCCCCATTCCTGCCCTGACGGATAAGGATAAAATCGACCTCAAAGCCGCCCTTGATATGGGTGTGGATTGGATTGCGCAAAGCTTTGTACAAACCGCCGATGACGTGCAAGAGGCGCTCGACCTTATAAAAGGGCGCGCCGCCCTCATCGTAAAACTCGAAAAACCCGCCGCGATTGAAAATCTCGCAAGGATTGTCGATCTCGCCGATGGAGTCATGCTCGCGCGCGGTGATCTCGGCGTCGAAATCCCGCCTGAGGACGTGCCAAGCGTCCAAAAACGCGTCGTAAGGCATGTTCGCGCCGCCGGAAAGCCAATGGTGGTTGCCACACAAATGCTCGAATCCATGATTCAAAGCTCCCGCCCCACCCGCGCCGAGGCCTCGGACGTTGCAACGGCTGTCTATGATGGCGCGGATGCGGTCATGCTCTCGGCCGAAACCGCCGCCGGTGAGCATCCGGTACGCAGCGTCAATATGATGCACAAAATCTGCGCGCGTACGGAAGAGGATGAAATTTACGAGCAATTCATGGATGACACCCACCCCGAAACAATTGGCGACCCCGCCGATTCCATCGCCACCGCCGCGCATTACGTCGCCGAGGATATTGCGGCACGCGCAATCGTGACCTACACGATGTCCGGCTCAACCGCTTTAAGAATGGCGCGCCAACGCCCCGCCGTCCCGATTCTCTGCCTCACCTCCGACGAAGGAGTCGCCCGCCGCCTCGGCCTATCTTATGGCGTGCGCGCAGTATGTGATAAAAACCTGCAAGGCGACTTCAACGGCCCCGTCCCCCATGCCTGCGAAATCCTACAGCGCGAGGGGCTAGCGACCAAAGGCGATCAATTCGTCATGACCGCCGGCGTTCCATTCGGCGTAAGCGGAACCACGAATATTTTGAGAATTGCGAAAGTTGAGTGATCTTAACTAACGCGCTCCGAAAAACACAAAACACGTTCCGCCCATGGAATCAGGTCTGTAGCTGTTTGTTGGGTCATCATCACAATCTGTGCCTGTATACTCTGCGCGAACTGATCCCGTATTTGGCTTTCCATCATCCATTTTTGCATCGATTTGGTAGGCAACGCTGGGGGGGAGGTAAGGTGAAGCGCGCCCGGCCACACCTGTAATGACAAAGTTAGCACCGGGTTCAAGCTCGGTTGAATTGCTTGAAATATACATAACATCAAATCCGCCTGCGACTTTTGCGGCAGGATGGCTTCCTCCCCATGCAAAATTATTTTTATTGCTGGTATCTACACTTGTATCAATGCCATTAATCATGTCGGCCAGTGCCAAATGTTTCCAAAATTGTGAGTTTTCCGCTAAGGCGTTGGAATTATAGACGCTCATTTCAGGCATGGCGTCTCCAACCCGACTATTCCCATCCCCACCACTGCAAAAATTGGTGCCGGTGCAGCCACTCAAGCGTGTTGTCGCATTCCACATATCCCCGGCAAAGGCGCGGTACTTATCGTAAAAACCGTGATGGGCAGCAATATAAGAATTCACATCTCTGATTGTGCGGGTTATTTGTGCATTTTCAATAAGCTGCTGCCCCTTCAAGACTCCACCAACAAGCAAGCCAATAATGACCATAACAACAGCAAGTTCAACAAGAGTAAAACCGGATTCGGAAGGGGTATGGTTTTTCATCTCATGATTCTAACATGTATTATGTGTTTTTAAATAAAAATTTTATGATTTTATCGCGCACTCGCAACCATTGTCGCGGTAGGCTTCTTATGCAGCCACCATGCTTGACGGTTGATGGAGAAAATCGGCTCGTAACGGCCTTTGCGTTCGGCATCGACTAGCGTTTTGATTTGATTATCCAAAATTACCGCGCCATCATTGGTGTAAACAACCAACACCGCATGGGGGATATTCTTTTGCGTATCTTGGACAATCGCTAGACGCATACGGCTTTCCGGCACGCCCAAGGACCGCAATGCGACATATTTGGCAATCGCAAAATCTTCGCAATCACCACCGCGCGCAAGAAATTCAACCGGCGTTGCCCAATAATCGCTCTTCCCGTAATTTTTATTGTCCAATACGTATCGTTTCGAATTTACAAGCGTATTAACTCCGCGCGCCATCTCCTTAATCGATTGTCCTTCATATTGATTAATACTCGCCTGCCATTTGCGGACGGTTTGAACATCATTTGAATTGCGAAGCTGTCGATCGAAACGTTTAAACATGCCTGTCCATTTGGTAAAGGCGGATAAATCACGATCCCGACGCTCGCTTGTCCCGAGGAGAGATGGATAGGCACTCACACGGGAAAACTCCTTACTCGCGCTCGCAAGGATAAGTCCATTCGAATCCGCTTCGGCTTTCTTCCCCGCCAAGGCTGCGCCACTGACGCTTAAAAACAACGCGGCGGCACATGTCCGCAACGCATATTGCTGGCATAGCAAGCCGCCGAGCTGCCAACGTGAAATCATATTCTTTTCAATGAAAATAGAGCCAAGTGATTGCTGTGTCTTACCTTGAAGATCAAGCGCGCTTTGTAAATCATCCTTGCTAATCAGCCCCTTTGAAACCAGAAGATCACCCAAACGATTATAACGCAGACCGGACGTAAAGCGCCCTAAAATACCCATAAAGTTACCCATTAAATACTTACCCTAATCTAGTACTATTATTTTTATGATAGCCCTCATAAAACCCCGAAGAACTATAACCCTTACCATTATGGTAACATGCTAAAGGTTGACGAATTCCTAACAAACGGGCATAAAAACCTGGAATTTTAGCCTTTTTGCACGATTTTTGCGGAACAAAGCGGGAGTGTATGAAAGAGGCGTTAACTTTAGATAAAAAGCGATTTTAATGCAGGATATCCAAATTCTCGAAACGCTCGTTTCCGATATAAAAGAAAAGCCCGTTTTGGTCATCGGCGATATCATGCTTGATCGCTTTGTCTATGGCGCAGTTGAACGCATTTCCCCCGAAAGCCCTGTTCCGGTTTTGGCGGTAAAGCGCGAGGATTATATGCTCGGCGGTGCGGGAAATGCGCTGGCTAACCTTGTCGGCCTCAATGCCAAAGCATCAATCATCAGCATCATCGGCAATGATGATAATGCAGCCATATTAAAGGAACAATGCGCCGCGCTGGAGATTGCGTGTGATGGCCTTGTCATTGATCCATCCCGCCCGACAACGGTAAAAACCCGCTTTTTAGCCGGACACCAACAACTTCTGCGCACCGATAGCGAGCTTAAAACCGCGATCAGTGATGATGTCGCAAAGGCGATAAAGGCGCATATCACGACCTTAATCCCGCAAAACAAGGCGCTGATCCTCTCTGATTACGGCAAGGGCTTGCTACGGGACGATATCATTACCGCCGCGATTGAGGCCGCAAACGAGGCCGGCATCCCGATCATCGTCGATCCCAAAGGGCATGATTTCACCAAATATAAAGGCGCAACCGCCATCACCCCGAATAAAAAAGAGCTCAGCGAAGCAACACAAGGCGCGCCTGTCGATACGGATCAACAGGTTATCAATGCCGCCAATACTCTTATATCCGGATGCGGGATCAAGGCCGTCGTCGCCACCCGCTCTAAAGACGGGATTAGTGTGATTGAAGGGCAGGGCGACACCACCCATTACCGCAGCGCCGATATCGAAGTCTTCGATGTTTCCGGCGCGGGCGATACAGTCATTGCCACACTCGCCGCGATCTTGGCGGCGGGCGGTGATTTAAAACAAGCCGCCTCCCTCGCCAATATCGCCGGATCAATTGTCGTGACAAAGGTCGGAACCGCCCCCATCCGCGCGGCGGAATTATCCGAAGCCCTGCACGGTGATCTTGGTGATGTGCTTATTAAACATTATTCCAAATCCAAAACCCTCCTGCGTCAGGCTGATTGCTTGCCATGGGATGAAGCGGCAGAGCGCATCAAGCGTTGGAAGGCGCAAGGTTTTAAGGTTGGCTTTACCAATGGTTGCTTTGATGTCTTGCATGCGGGGCATGTCAATTACCTTAACCAAGCGCGCGAGCAATGTGACCGCCTCGTCGTCGGCGTGAATGCCGATTCTTCGGTGCGCATCCTCAAAGGACCAGAGCGCCCCGTCCATGACGAAGCCTCCCGCGCGGATGTTTTGGGCGCGTTATCGTCCGTCGATCTTGTCGTCCTATTCGGTGCGAAAGAGCAGGGCGATGACAACACCGCCAACGCGCTTCTCGGCGTGATACAGCCTGACCTTTACGTAAAGGGTGGCGATTACGCGATTGAAGAAATTCCCGAAGCGCCAACCGTCATGGGCTATGGCGGCGAGGTCCGTGTCATGTCCGTCTATGAAGGCCATTCCACCACCAATTCCATCAAACGCATTAAAGCGGGCGAAGCGGCCTAGCCACTACATATAGTATGTAGATTTTCCTCAATGCACAAAAAATGCGTTCCCGATCATTGACTTTGCAAGGCTATTAAATAAGAATGATTATCAATAGCAATTGATAATCATGTGTGGGGGCGTCTTATGATCTTATCTGACTTATTAACCTTGGAGCTCTATTTTTCATCCGTAGAATCCGCTCTGTTTTTCGAAGAGTCAGTTCGAAAATACGGCCATGAAACGGTTAAAAAATGCATTACGGCGGGCGAAATCGTCGCACGCAAAATCTACATTGGTCCGGATGCGGGACGTACACTTTTATGTCTCACCGAAAAAGGGCGATTGAAAGTATTCTAAAACCGCTATACGCATCCACAAACTCTTGTTACACTAGGGTAAAAATTAACAAAGGTTTTGTACACATGCAAACATTCAAACTCTCCCTTCTAATCGCCGCTATTTTTTCCTTGGGCGCGTGTAAAACAATCATGAATCCGACATTCATGCCATCGGGGTATAAATATCACCAAAATAACTACAAATCCCCACCGGGGCCGGAGGCGGACAAGCCTTGCGTCAAACATGGCGAAGAAGGCGAAGCGCCAAAGGCGCAAATTATCTATGATGAAGATTACAATGATTAATCGTGCTTCTGCTCTCTCGTTATGCATCACCGCACTGTTCGCGCTTAATGGTTGTACAGCTGCGGTGCTGGGCGGAGCATTCGCGGCGAATAAATATTATCACGAAAACCAAACCGACTTTGCCGCGCAAAATTATGCCGTTGCCGATTATCTGTATCAACAGGCCGCAACCTTCGTAAAGCCCAAGCATATCATCGCCGCGCAGCCCCTAACCGATCTGGAAAGCCCCGAAGTCGTCTCACAAATCGGTAGCGTTATCCCCGAACAAATCGGCGTCCGTCTCTCGCAACTCGGCTATAAAATGGATCTGAGCGAAGTTTCAACCTCCGCTGATACAAAATTAATTAGCCCGACATTGGACGGTAAAAAACCGGACTTTGTTTTGACCGGAAATTACCGCCGCGATGGGCGGGATATGGAGGTTAAAACCCGTATCATCGACCTACATAATAAACGCGTCGTCGCCACCTTTGATTATAACACTCGCCTCATCGGTGATGCAGGCCGCCTGTCAAAACCGATTACAAAAATTGAACGTATTTCTGAATAAATTTGCCATAAAGAATTTAGCTGTGCTACAGTCGCCCTGATTTCAAAAAGGATGAAGATTATGAAATATTTCACAACTGCTTTTGCACTTTTGGTGATGTGTGCTTTTACACAAACAGCACAGGCCGATTTCGGATCATTCTTCACCGATGAAGCGCCAGTAGGATTAGAAGGCACCCCCCAAGACGTCTTATCCGAAATCCTTGCCATCGAACCCGCCGCCGGAGATGAAGAAGAGGTAGTCGCCCCCGAGGTTGAGGGCGAAGCTGAAAATCCCGCCACAGACGCCGCCGACGGAGAAACAGCGCCTGAAGATGAAACGCAGGACGAAGAGTAAGCTCACCCGCCGTCAAAAAAATCTTTTGTATTTATAACGCCGCCACCGCATAGTGCGCCTATGAAATGTGATGAAACATTATATGCGCGTATCTGCGGAATTTCCCTCTGCGCGATTTTAATCAGCGGCGTGATCTTCCCGCGCTTTATGGCTTATTCCCCCGCCATCTTCGGCCTATTGGCATTTGTCTCTTTTCGCGGTGTTTACGGCTTTTGGCCTGAAATATCAAAATATTTAGCGCTGGCGCTAGGCGGAATCTTAACCCTCGCCGCCGCCAGCAGCCTATGGGCAATCACCCCCGAAATTGCATTGGAGCGAAGCACAAAACTTGCCCCGCTCTTCCTCGGCGCGGTCTTGATCATTAGCTGGGCGCGCTCCCTCCCTCTTCCCTGTGTGGAGAAGATCACAAAAATCACACTATACGGCTTCTTACTGGCGGTCGCCATTGCGGCCTTTGATGCCCTCACCGCCGGTGCTATGCATTACGCCCTGCGCCCGCATAAAATAAATCCGGGATTCGAGAATTTATCAAACCTCAATCGCGGCGTTGTTATTGCGATGCTAAGCGGGCTGGTCTTCGTGCCGTATCTGGCGTTACGAAAAGAGTATAAATGGCTCGCGCTCGCATGCCTATCCTTGCTCCCGATGATCGCCATCACCCACAGCCAATCGGCGCAGCTTTCTGTCATCGCCGCTGCGATTATGTTTGTTGCATTTCCCTATCGTTTCAAACCGGCATGGATCGCCTCGGCGGTCGTGCTGGGCGGGTTGATTATAAGCGGGCCGTTTATCGCGGGCTGGCTTTATGATTCTCTCGCCGCTCCCTTGGCGAGCAATGATTGGGCGAGCACACAAGCCTCTGCGTCCGCACGGATGGAGATTTGGATGACCATTGCACAACGTGCGTTGGAAAATCCTATCCTCGGGCATGGGGTTGAGGCAACACGCGCCATGGAAGACCTCGAAATGCCGCTCCTTTATAACCCCCACCAAACCGTGCTGCACCCGCATAACTTTGCTCTGCAAACATGGGTCGAGCTAGGGGCGGTTGGCGCAATATTGATTGCGGTTATCTTGGGGCTGTTTTTGCAGCATCTTTCAAGCCTCGAAACCGTACAAGCCAAAATCGCCCTTCCCGTTTTTATCGGCTCTATCATCATTGCCGTCATTGCCTATGGTATGTGGCAGGGATGGTGGCTCGGCCTGCTAACCTTGATCGGAGCGTTGAGCGTTTTAAGCGCGCGAGCGGTTAAGGCTTAGAGGGCTAAAAAGACTTGCTGAAATTCACGTAGAAACGTGGATCGCGGTCATTCTCAACCTCGACATCGCGGGTAAGCGGCACAGCAACGGCAAAGCCGCCTTTGATATCATACGCAAAATCCGCGCGAATTCCCGCCCCGACAGAAGCCAACGATTCATCATCATCCGACCCCGTCGCATCATCATTCCAGACCTTGCCAAAATCATAAAAGCTATAAACATCATAATCGGTGAAAATGGGCGCATCTAACGGCTGATTCCACTGCAATTCTACCTTCGTCGCAAAACCGTCTTCGCCAATAATCTCCGAAGCATCATAGCCCCGCCCGTAATTAATACCGCCCGCACCAAATTCCTCGGAAGAAAGCAACGCACTATCCGCCATCTGTCCTCGCGCCGCGAGAAGAAGCGTGACGTCATTCGTTAAGCGTTGCAAACGCTGCGCCTCGGCAACAACTTTCAAAAAGCTATTCGGGTTAGCATCCGCCCGCGTGATATCAGGATCACCCTTATCACTCGCGCCCAAGATATCAAGGCCGCGAGAAAGTTCTGCATCAAAGGAGGTAACGGCGGCCGCGCCGAAAATAGTATCAAGAACATCATATGTCCCGCCAACGCGGAAAACCCGCAAATCATCCTTCCGCGTCAGGCTAACGTCATTAGAACTCTCAACCTTGCGCCAATCAAGCTGCGCCCGCATTTTGAAATTCCGCGTACGAGAGCGCACAAAAGGATGCTCGACCCCAATCCCTGCATGCGTGGAACGACCATGAACGTTAAATTGTTCAAGATCAAAGCCCGCCTCGGTGTCCGAATGGCTCACAAACGCTTGCGCAATTGTGCCAAGGCCGTTGATGGGTTGTTCATAGCGAACAGAGCCGTAGAACAACTCCGGCTCATTTACATCTGTCGCCGTGACAAACTGTCCGGTGATTTTTTCGTTATTCCCGAAGAAAGAATTAAGCGCGCCACTCGCCGTAAATTGCGCAGGACCGAGATAGCGGCTACCGAAATTATCAAACCCGATCATGCCGTCAAACGCGGTGCGCGCAATGATAATCCGTAAATCCGATGCGCCAACCTGCGTGCGGGAGGGGCTAAGCACAGTGCGCGCATTCACACCGGGCAGGTCATTAATAAGCAGCAAAAACTTCTCGAGATCGGCAATATTAACCGCATCATTTTTACGGATATTCGCCGCAAGATCACGAATAACGCCTTGTTCGCTCTCACTGCCTTCGCCGTCAATGATCACTTGATCCACAAACCCTTCAACCACACGAAGGCGCACAACACCCCCTTCGATTGTCTGTGGCGGGACAACAATCTGGGACAGGATAAACCCGTCATTGCGGTATTTGTTCGTCAAATCATTGGCAATGACATAGATATCGGCAAGGCTCACCGTTGCGCCAAGAAAATCATTATAAACCGGCGCAAGCTCGGCTGCGTTATAGGCGCTAACGCCTTCAATCTCTAAGGTATCCAAAACAAATGTGATGTTTTCCGCACCCGCAGGGGCGTTCGTCGGGGCACGACTTTCAACGGCGATATCTTCTTCCAGCGTGGGAAGCGGTGCATCGGTCCGGAATTGCTCCTCAATCCGTGAGGGATCGGCAATACCCGTGGCCTGATCAACCTGCGCCATGGCCGGAGCGTTTAAAGTACAGAGCAGTGCAAAGGCACTTATACTTGCTTGAGTGTAATATTTATAATTTTTCATGGCATGTTCTTTCTAAACGACCAATATTCTTTGTATAGAATTTTGACAATAGGATCAATAGACAGCCATAAATACATGTTTTTGAAAAAAATATAGCTTTTCTTGACTCTAATGGTTAAAAAATGGTTAACTACGCCATTATTTTATTATGTCATTAAAAGCANNTGCTTTTAATGACATAATAAAAGAGAGAAAACCAGTGGGGAGCTTCTTAAAAATGAGCACATATTCGGCACGGACTAAATTTTCAAATTTATTGACAACATCGGCATTGACCGCAGCTCTGGCATTAAGTAGCGGCGTAGCAAAAGCCGATAACTGGGTTGATCTCACAACCACCGCCGGATCGACGACAACCGATCTCTCCACCCCCAATACAACAAACATCAACCTGAACACCGAACGCGCCATTGTCGAAGGGGACTTGGATATTAACGCCGGATGGCGCGTGAATGTATCGCGCGGTGATCTGGTTGCCATCGACCGCGAAAACGACCCGACTTATATTTATGGTAGCCTGAACTGTGCGGGCACATGTCACGTTATCGATAAAAATGGGATTATCGTCGGTGCCGGTGGCTCGGTTGATGCAAGCTCGGTGAGTTTATCAACAGGTGAAATTCTCGATCGTGATGCCTTCATCAGCAGCGGAACGTTAAAGATTGGGAATTTCAATGACGCACAAATCCTCAACGAAGGAACGATCACCGTTAAAGAAGGCGGTATCGCCGCCCTCGTGAGTCCGCTTGTGTCAAACGCCGGTGTTATTAATGCCAAACTTGGTAAAGTGGTTTTGGCGGCAACGGAAACGGCAACAATCGACCCTTACGGCGATGGCCTCTTTGAAATCGCCTTGGATGGTGAGGCATCAAAGGCTGTCCTTGAAAACTCCGGCAAGATTGCCGCCGAAGGAGGCAGCGTCCAAGTCACCGCCGTCGCCGTTAAAGGCGCAGTAGACAACGTCATTAACATGGATGGCGTGATCGACGTTTCATCGGTTGAGGTCAAAGGCGGTAAAATTATCCTGCATGGCGGAAATCACGGCAACGTGAATGTCGGCGGAAAAATCGACGCGAGCGGAGCACAAGGCGGCGACGTAGATATTGATGGTAACACCGTAACATTGGCGGAAAGCTCCGAAATCAACGCCGATTCCAATTCCGCCGAAGGGCAGGCCGGAAATATCGTTGTGTGGGGTAATCGCCTCTACACCTATGGCGAGCTTTCCATCCTCGGGCAAAACGGATTTGCCGAAACCTCCAACCGCGAGGGCGGCGAGGTACAAAGCGCGGTCTTTATCGGTGAGAACGGAAAATGGCTCATCGACCCCACCAATTCTTGTATCGCCGATGCGGCGGCAAGCTGTGCGGCGACAGATACATTTGTTGATGCGAATGTATTAGAAGGTAATCTAGCCGCTGCAGGTGCAAACGCAACAATTGACGTCACAACCCTTGCGGCGGGCACGGATGACGGGAATATCACCCTTGTCGATGCGCTGGATACCGTGACAACCAATACGGGCGTAACGTTCTCTCTTAATGCGCATAACGATATTATCATCAACAATAATATCACCGATACGGGACTTGGCCTTAACCTTCTCTTGGCCTCCGATAGCGACCAAAATTCATTCGGCGGTGTCTATGCCAATAACGCGATCATTACGACCAATGGCGGCTCTTTCACCGCCGGCGGCGGGACGGATCCTGCGACGACAAGCGCACAAGGCTCACCTTCTAATAAGGTTGGTATTGGCTTTACCAACTCCCAAGTTCTTACAAATGGCGGCAATATCCTCCTGAACGGAGAAGGTCATAACCAAGGCGATAGTAATTATGGTGTTTTCATTGATAACACTGTTTTGAACGCAGGAACGGGAACCGTTACCATTAACGGGACTGGTGGCGTGGGCGATGATTATAATATCGGTGTTGTTTTGCGCGGCGCAAGCACGGAAATCTTATCCGACACAGCGATTAATATCGCCGGGACAGGTAGCACGAACGGTAATGCGAATAGCGATTTTAATTATGGTGTCATTGCCCAAAGCGGCGCAAAAATCGGGGCGAGCGGTTCTAGCGCGGCCATTACCATCACTGGTACAGGCGCAGCGGCAGATGATAACAACCGTGGTGTCTTTATCAATGACGCCGGAACAAGCGTTTTAAGTGATAACAGTATTACGATCATCGGAACGGGCGGCTCAAACGGAACAACCGACAGCTTTGAGGGCGATGGGGTCATCATCAATAACAACGCGCAAATTGGTGAGAGCGGTTCAACGGCGGTGATTAGCATTACCGGAACGGGCGCAGCGGGCGAAGATAGCAATGATGGTGTCTTTGTAAATGCGTCTAAAATCCTAAGCGACAATAGCATTAAGATCACTGGAACAGGCGGCTCAAACGGCGGCGCGACCAGCAACAGCAATTACGGCATTTTCATTGATACTGCCGCCGAGATTGGCGAGAGCGCGTCAATCGCTTCCGTGACCCTAAACGGCACAGCGGGCGCAGGAAATGATACCAATCATGGTATTGTGATTTCGGATGCCGGGAAAGTCTTATCCAATAGCAGCATCAATATCACCGCCACAGGCGCGAATAATGGCGTAAGCACATCAGCGACAAATAATGGCCTGTTATTGGCACGTAGCGGGCAAATCGGTGATGCAATATCTGCTGCCGATATTACGATTACCGCGAGCGGCGTTAATGACTTTGGCATTGATATGCAAACCAGCTCATCCATCCAAAGCGGCAGCGGTAAAATCGATATCACAACTTCCGACATCAATATCGCTTCAGGCACAAGCATCAATGCGGGAGCGGGCAAGGTCGATATCACGCACAATGCCGGCGGCACGATTGCTCTGGGGAGCGCTACGGGCGATTTAACGCTGGATAGTGGAGAACTTGATCGAATTTCTGGAGCCGCGCTCACAATCGGTGATGACACGATCGCCCAAATTAACGTCAATGACGCGGTCGCAACATTCACAGGAGACCTTGAACTTAACGCCACTGCTGCCAATGGCGCAATTGATTTCGCAGGGAATAACCGCTTCCTCAACCTGTCCGCCGAAGCCGCGTCTGATATCGATGTCTCCAGCGGCAACCTCGCCGTGACAACAGGCGATTTAACCCTGAAAACACAAAGCACAGCCTTTGATCAAGACATCGTCATCGCTAGCGGTGCGTCAGTTACCTCTAACAACGGTAACATCACGCTAGATTCCAACGGTACAGGCGGCGGCTTTACTACGGTTGCAGGGAACGTTGACGCGGGAACAGGCGACCTTACTGTCAACGCCCGCCAATTCAAACTCAACGGCACAAGCACCGTAAACGCGGACGAAGTTGATATAACAGCAGGCGCAGTAACCCAAGGCGCAAGCAGTACATTAACCGCAAACACCCTCACGGGATCAATCTCCTCCACCGCAAGCCTAACCAGCGCGACAAACAATATCGGCACGCTCGGTAACTTCGCCACAGGCGTCGCCGGATGGAGCACAGGCGGCCTTAATCTCTTCGACATTGACGGCTTCGATATCTCCGGCGCGGTCAGCACAACTGGCGGTGACATTACCCTGCAAACAGGCAGCATGTCGTTTAGTCAATCCATCGATGTTCTCTCTACGGGCAGCGTAGTCTCCAACAACGGAAACATCACGCTGGATTCCAACGGCACAGGCGGCGGCTTTACTACGGTTGCAGGGAACGTTGACGCGGGAACAGGCGATCTAACCATCAACGCCCGCCAATTCAAACTCAACGGCACAAGCACCGTAAACGCGGACGAAATCGACGTAACAGCAGGCGCAGTAACGCAAGGCGCGAGCAGCACACTCACCGCCAACACCCTAACCGGCTCAATCTCCTCCACCGCCAGCTTCGATGGTACGAATAACAATATCCAAACATTAAAAGACTTCGCCACAGGCGTTGCCGGATGGAGCACAGGCGGCCTTACGTTGGTCGATAATGGCGGCCTTGAGATCGACGGCAATGTAAGCTCAACCGGCGGTGATATCGATATCGCAACGACGACAACGGTATGGAGCGAAGACCTTAAGCTCAATGGCGGAGACGCGATTTCCTCCAATGGCGGGAAAATCAACCTGACCAATAATGGCGCAGGGCGGATTATCATTGGCGGCGCATTACAAACCGGCGCAAGCCCGGCGGATGTAACGCTTGATGCCGGAACAGGCGAAGTGCAACTTTGGAACGGTAGCAGCATCACCGCCGACACATTAACAACCAATGGCGGAGAGGTGCGACAGCTTGGCGGGACAATCACCGCAACAACGCTAACCGGTTCAACACAAAAGGCGGCGGCTTTCACAGGCGGAACAAATGTCATCACAACATTGGGTGATTTCACAACCGGAAGCGTTGTCTGGCATAATGGCGGCTTTGATCTGGCGGTGACTGGTGCGCTGGATGTAACGGGCAACGTTTCGACAGGCGGAACATCCGCCGCGCAAGGCACAGGTAAGGTTGATATCAACGCCCAAGGCGGCGCGCTTACCTTCAAAAGCACATCCGGCGTGACAACCAATGGCGGCGATTTCGACGCAACTTCACCAAGCTTGATCGACATTGACCAAGGCGCAAATATCAATCTCGGCAGTGGTAACGCACATATCGATGCCCCGACCGTTAACCTTGGCGACACCATCGTCACAAGCGGTGCAATCACTGGTACAGCGACCACAATCGCGGTTGAAAATGACGATGCCTCCATCCAAAACGGTATTGATGTCGCCAAAGCCATCGGCGCGACACTCAACGCCGCCGCAGGAACATTTGTTGAGAATATTATCGTTGATAAAGAACTAACCCTTAACGGTGTAGCGGGCAGCACAATCATCACCTATGACACCGCCGAAGACGGCCCCGGACGCGGGCCCAATGGCACGGTGGCAACATTGGCGGCGAATAATATCCGCGTTGAGGGCATCACGTTTGATGGCCTCGATATCGCCGATAACGGCATTGCGGCGGATGGGTTCTCTAACCTGATCCTTCACAATAACGATGTGACAAAAACCAACGCGAATGCGATTTTCCTCCAAAATGGCGCGAACCTGACCCTAACCGATAATGTGATTACAGACGGGAATGGAAACGGAATTCAGCTCAGCGGTATTGGAAACACGACCTTGCGCGGGAATAACATCTCTAGCACGACGCTCGACGGGGTCGCCTTTGGCGCGATCAATAAATCATCAATCATCACAATCGCGGGTAACGATATCGCGGCGGATGAAGATGCTATTTTCTTTGACAACCAAATTAGCGGCAAAAATACGCTCATCACCATCGGCGGCGGCGCAGCGGCAGACGCAAACACCATCGTCGGTGGCGATGACGGGATCGATTTCGATGGCGTTTCAAAATCCAAAATCACCATCTCGGGCAATACAAAAATCGAAGGGTTAGGCAGTGATGCGATTGAATTTGATGGCAAAGTCAAAAACGGCGCAACCATCGACATCACCAAGAACACCGAAATTAAAGCCGCGCAAGACGGCATCTATTTCGCCAAAACCATAAAAGGCGGCAGCACAGTAACAATCGCCGAAAACGGCGCGATTACCGGCGGTGAAGAGGCGATCGAATTTAACAAAACAGTCGACGGCGCAAATGTCACAATCCGCGATGCGGTGGGCGTTATTCGCGGTGATGATAATGGTATTGTATTTGATGGCGTCGCCAATAAAGCCAATATCCGCATCACCGATAATGGCGTGATCGAAGGAAAAGGGATCAATGCTGGCGGCGATGGTATTGCTTTGAATAATGTCGATAGCTCGAGCGTAACAATCTCCGGCAACACCGAAATTGACGGTGAATTTTTGGCCGGTATTGCCTTTACCGGTACATTGAATGAAGCGACTGTCCTGATTGATAACAACACGGCAATCACGGGTGACGAAGACGGCATCTATGTCGATGAAATTACGGGCGGGGCATTTACCGTATCTAAAAATGATATCGACGGTGATTTGTTTGATGGTGTCTATATTTTCGGTGAAATCACTGATGCGACCGTTAATATCCAAAACAACACCAAAATCACAGGCGCGGAAAATGGTGTAAATATTAATGGTGAGGTTTTCGGCTCCACAATCACAATCGACGGTAATACGATTACGGGCGAGAACGATAATGGCGTTTACTTCGGCGATAAAGTCTGGGGCGGCGCGACGGTTAACATCACCAAGAATACCGAGTTAAAAGCCGGTGATGATGGTGTTGATTTCACACAAACTCTCGATGCGGCTACGCTCAATATCTCTGATAATGTTAAGATTAGCGCTAAGGATGATGGTATTAGCATCGCCGGTGATTTGCAAAATAACGCAATCGTAACCGTGAAAGGCAATGCAGATATAAACACCACATCCGGCAATGGTATTGATATTGCGGACACCGTCGATGCGGATGGTGCGGATGTTAATGTAACGGGCAATACTGTTACCACCTCCGGCGCAAGCGGCGTGTCTCTAAGCGGCGTTGATAATGCGAAGGTAAACGAAAACACAATCACCGATGCGGGCGCAAACGGCATCGAGATTGTCGGCGGAGATACGATCACGGTCTTTAAAAACACAATCAACACACCGGATGATCATGGAATTAAAATAGGCGATAATGTCACAAACCTCGATATTCTAACCAACACGATCAATAGCCCGGAAGAAGACGGTATTTTGATTGACGGCGCGAAAAGCTCCACCATCACAATCGACGGCAACTTCATCTACGACCCCGATAGCGAAGGCATCAAAATCGCCGCCGGAAGCGATGTCACAATCACCGGCAATATGTTGGATGGTAATGGCAACGGCGACACCAACACCACCGCCGAGGGGATCGAGATTGACCCGGGCGTGAGCGCGGTACGTATCCTAAGCGGTAACACCGTGACCAATTTCGACCAAGAAGGGATTGAAATTGACGGTAATGGTCCAAACCAAACCGATGACATCACAATCTCCGGCAACACCATTACGAACAACAAAGGTGATGGTGTGGAAGTCGACGGATTTGTTACAAACCTCACCCTCTTTGATAACACCATCACGGGCAATACATCCGAAGGGATCGATATCGATGGATATATCAGCAACCCCGCCGCCAATATCACAATCGAGCAAAACACAATCTCCGGTAATGGTGCGGAGGGGATCGAGCTTTCCGAAGTGGATATCGTAAACCTTATCAACAACACCATTACAGGAAACGGCGCGATCGGCATCTTCGCCGAAAGTGATGATAACGGCGCGATTACCCTTGTTGGTAATACCGTAACCGATCACGATATCGGCGCACGTTTCGAAAGCGGTGTGATCGATCTTAGCGGCGCAGCAAACACGTTTACAAACACCAACCCGCTCGGCCTTCCGGTTGGCTTACAATTCGACCTCGCCGATCCAACCAATCCGGCATCTTTGAGCCTCGTGGGCAATACAATCGGCACAACGGCCTTTAACGGCTTCACCAATATCGGTAGCTTCTATGTCCGCTTCGAAGATGACGCCCTAACCAGCGGCGGCGCACCCATCACAATCGATGGCACAAACGCCAGCTTCGACGGCTTTGTCCCCGATAGCGTGAATAACATCCTCCTCCCTGCCGAGCTTGCCTTCCTCGAAGACCGTATCTTCGATGCGGATGATGCACCGCTTAATGGTCGCGGACAGCTCTTCGTCGGCGAAGTCATCACGATTGATAACTTCGAAGACTTCCTCCAGGGGCGAGGCTTCGGCGCATTCGGAACAACCGGCTTCACCCTGACCGTAACAGGCTTGCCGCCTCTATCCCTTGATTTCGCAAGCATCACGCCATTCGCCGGTGGCGAAGGCGAAGGCAATGAAGGCTTCAACCCCGCCGATATCGAACCTGCCGCTGGCGGTGACGAAGTCTCTTGTTGGGGGGACGCAGCCGGTGCAGCAGGCGATAGCGGCGCAGTAACCTACAGCTTCGGCGGCAGCGCGGACGACCTCCTCGCCTCCGCCGCCGCATGTGGCAGCGAAGGGTAAACATTTTGCTTTTTTCTTGCGCATCCGGTATTTTCTGTCAAAATAGATAGAATTTTTAGGTGTTTGAAAGATTTAGGGCAAATTTATGTATCACGATGACAAATGGAATGCGGTTACGGGAGCAGAGCTCGCCGGATTCTTAGAGCAGATCAACCCTATCGACGGGAAATACAAGGTTTCCGCCGACAGCACCCGCGTTGAATGGCGGCAGCTCCCATTCTATGATTCTGTTGCCCTGATCCGTGTGAAAGATCCAAATTGGGTCAATCAAAAACTCACCATCTATTACCTCACTGATCAGGGGAATTTATTCCGCCTCAACGGAACGTCACCACCAATTCATGAGGTCAATGCCAAGGCACCGATTAAGGTGAATGAGCAAAATGTCCTCGAATATCTACGCTTTTTCTGCTTCTTCGTTCGCGGCGAAGAAGGGCCATTTTACATCGCCGAAAGCATGGAAGACCCCAATATCCCGACCGACATGGACGACACAACCCGCTCCGTTGTCGAAGGGACAGTCCGCGAAGCCACATTTGATGGCGTGAATGAGCAAGGACACTTCCTTTGCGATGCGGTCGTCTTTTACTCCAACGCCCTCTTCATCGCCAACTTCGCGGTACAGCCAACAGGCATGATCGAAATGCTGGACGATGAACCAATCGCTGCCGACCTACCGACAAAGGTTGATCAGCCGGTTGCTTAATCGAATACATCTCCTAATAAAAAAGCCGCTCTTTCGAAGCGGCTTTTATTTTGTCGTTAAAGCAGCAGAGCCTAATGCCCCGCCTGCCTAATCTCGAAATCGGCATAAGCTTCTAACCCGACCTCGGTTTTATCCAAACCAAGGCGCTCATCACGCTCGCTGCATCTGATGCCGATTGTGTATTTCAAGGTGAGCCAGACAATCGCGCTCGCCACACTTACAAACGCCCCAATCGCTGCAATCCCGATCAATTGCGTCACAATATCCGCACTGCCGAAAATCGCAACCGCCAACGTCCCCCAAATCCCCGCAACCAAATGCACGGAAAGCGCACCAACAACATCATCAATTTTAAGCTTATCAAACACCGGAATAGCAATAGAGGATAAAACCCCGCCAATCCCGCCAATAACCAGCGCCATCGCGGGCTGCCCGATATCCGGCCCCGCCGTAATCGCAACCAATCCGGCCAATGCGCCATTAAGCACAAGCGTCAAATCCGGCTTACCAAAACGAAGCGTCGCATAAGCCATTGCCGTAAGCGCCCCCGCCGCCGCCGCCAAATTCGTATTCACAAACACAAGCGACATAGAGGTCACCGCCTTCGCCGAACCAAGCGCAAGCACAGACCCGCCATTAAAGCCAAACCAGCCAAGCCAAAGAATAAACGTCCCCAAAGTTGCAAGAGGCAAATTAGAGCCAGGCATCGGGATCATGCGCCCATCGCTGGTGTATTTCCCATTCCGTGGCCCAAGAATAATCGCGCCCGTCAAGGCCGCCCATCCACCAACCGAATGCACAATAGTAGAGCCGGCAAAATCGCTAAACCCACGCTCGGCAAGCCATCCACCACCCCATGTCCACGCGCCTTGAAGCGGGTAAATAAGCCCCGTCAAAACCACCACGAAAATCAAAAAAGGCCAAAGCTTGATCCGCTCCGCCAATGTCCCTGATACAATTGAGGCTGCTGTCGCGACAAACACCATCTGGAAAAACCAATCGGACATCGCGGCATATTCACCCGCGCTGGTAACAGCCGCAGCCGCAGCAACCTCATTCGCGCCTTCGGCGGCAACCAAAACACTTTCGGCAGGTGTAGGGTCATAAAACAAAGAAAACGACCCGAATAAACCATGCGCCTCGACATCGACATACATCAAATTATAGCCGACCAAATAATACATGATCCCCGCAAGGGAATAGAGCACGATATTCTTCAAACAAATCGCCGCCGTATTCTGCGCCCGTACAAGCCCCGCCTCCAACATCGCGAACCCCGCCGCCATCCACATAACCAACGCCCCGCAAATCAGGAACATAAAGCTATTGAGGATAAAAGCCGTCTCCGCCGATACGCCGACATCCGCCTTTGCAACGCTCGCGCCGATGAGAAGCGAGATACCAAGAACGGAAAAAAATTGAAAAATTGTACGTGTTTTACTATGGGTATTCATAAAAGAACCTTTATTAAAATTTTTAAAGCGCATCATCGCCATTCTCACCTGTCCGAATTCTGATCGCGGTGCTGACATCATAAACAAAAATTTTGCCATCCCCAATGCGCCCCGTATTGGCAGAGTTCTGAATGGCCTCGACAACCTGATCTTCCAGATCATCGGAAACAACCAATTCAATCTTAACTTTCGGCAAAAAGCTCACGGAATATTCCGCACCGCGATAAATCTCGGTCTGTCCTTTTTGACGCCCAAATCCCTTAACCTCGGTTACGGTTAATCCTTCTACGCCAAGCCCGTTGAGCGCTTCACGCACATCATCCAATTTAAACGGCTTGATCACAGCCATAATCATCTTCATTGCGGCATCCCCTTTTCTTAATTTTGTTGCAGTGCTTATAAAGCCATAGGATACGAATTCTGCAAAAATTTCAAGGGATGGTCATAAAAAAAATACAAGGCAGCCATGCAATGAGCATTTTCGACAGGCAGCCCCAAGCCTTTAAGTTTCACATTTTTCGCTATTCAAATCCGCCGCAACCGCTAATATAAACGCCATGAAAAATCGTTACAGCAGACAAGAAATCCTGCCCGAAATCGGCGTCGGAGGGCAGGAAAAGATCGGAACCGCCTCTATCTTGTGCATTGGTGCGGGCGGTTTGGGGTGTCCCGCTTTGCTCTATCTCGCGGCGGCGGGCATCGGGCGCATTGGCATCGTCGATTTCGATACGGTGGATGAAAGTAACCTGCAACGCCAAATCCTTTTTACAACCGATCAAATCGGACAAAACAAAGCCACCGCCGCAAAGGCGCGCCTAAACGCTCTGAACCCGCAAATCACCATCACCGCGCATCAAGAAGAATTAAGCGATAAAAACGCCTTAACATTATTCGAAAATTACGACCTCATCATCGACGGCAGCGATAATTTCGCAACGAAATTCCTAATCAATGACGCCGCCGTTAAAACCGGTAAAGCCTTCATCTACGGCTCTATCTTGGGCTTTGAGGGGCAAGTATCCGTGTTTAACCATCAAGGCGGCCCATGCTATCGCTGCCTCTTCCCCCAACCGCCAAGCGGGCATGTCCCCAACTGCGCCGAGGCAGGTGTCATTGGCGCGGTCGCCGGCATGATCGGAACGATGCAAGCGATGGAGGCCATCAAGATCATCGTTGGTGATAAGAGCTTCACCCCCTTGACCGGAAAGCTCGTCTGCCTTGATATGCGTACGATGGATAATAAAACCCTAACCCTCCCCAAAAACCCCGATTGCCCCGTATGTTCGAAATCACCGCAAGACATTGCGCTAAAATACACCTCACCCACGTGCGGCGTTATCCCTCAAATCACCGCGCAGGATATGAGAGCACATAAAACCGCCTTGCTCATCGATGTCCGTGAAACGGCAGAATGGGAAGCAGGGCATATAGGAGGCGCACAACATTTTGCGCTTTCTCGCTTGACGAGTGGGGCGTGCCCCGATATCCCGAAAAACCATGAAATCATCCTGTATTGCCAAAAAGGAATACGCAGCAAACAAGCCGCACAAATTTTGCAAGATAAAGGTTACGAAACCCTAAGCAGCCTGCACGGCGGCTATGATGCGTGGCTGAACCTCTAGGGCCATATATTTTTTGTTGGGTGTAAAAGCATAATGCGCATGCTATAGTTATTTCCCTTAAGAATAGGACACCCATCGAAAATGTTCGGCTTTTTCAAAAATAAACGTAAGCGTACTGATGCGTACGTGCGGATTATTTTTGAAAAAACGGGCATTTGTAGATGTGTCCTATCCTTAAGGGAGGTGACTATAAACTATCGCATGATCCGCTGCTTTTTATGCTTCGTATGCCTATCGTGTTTCGCGCTGCCCGCTTTGGCGCAAGGGGGAAGTGCGCCCCGCACGGCAAAGCACCCGAACGAAGCCTCCGCCTATCGGGCTAACCCGCGTTATAATCATATGGTACGCCAAGCCGAAGCAGAGCGCAGCCCCTATTTCGATTTCACCTATTTCAGGCGCTATTACACGCAAACGCGGCAATTTGATCCGTTAGGGGATCGCGCCATGGAAAGTCTTTTGCGCCTATCATACGAGGCTGAAAATGCGCAAAATGAAGAAGAAAGTATTCGCGCCTTCGCCGCGTTTCGCGTGCTCGCCAAAGATCATTTGGCAAATCTGCGCATCGTCCTTTATGCCCTGTCACTCTCACGCAGTGATAAACGCTACGGTGATCCCGCGCTCTATGCATGGGTGCGTGATGGCTTGATCGAAGATGTGATCGTCTCCGGCAACGGCGAGAGCTTGCAGCAGGCTTACGACGTAATAACCCCCGCCGAAGAAACCGCGCTTTTTTCTCGCTTGGGCGTAACGCCGGTTAAGACCGAGAATAAAATCGCCGGCTCTCACCGTTATAATGTGCATGTTGTAAGAGATGAAAAAACAGGAACCCGCCGCCGGCTTTTCATTGACACAACCTTCCCCGTAAAATTTCTCGAAAAACAGCAAAAAAGCATATTTTCATTGGGTGTTAATAAGCAGTAGCAGCTACCCCCGCCCGCGATAAGGAGCGACCCCTTGATCCGGTATCCAAACGCCATCCGGCTTCTCTCCGCTTTGATAAAAAATATCAATCGGAATTCCGCCCCGCGGATACCAATATCCGCCAAGGCGTAACCATTTCGGGGCGGTAATTTCTTCAATCCGCTTGGCAATCGAAACGGTGCAAGCCTCATGAAAATCCCCGTGATTACGAAATGAAGTCAGAAACAGCTTAAGCGACTTACTCTCCACCAGCCAATCCCCTGGAACATAATCGAGCACCAAATGCGCAAAATCCGGCTGCCCCGTTAGTGGGCACATAGACGTAAATTCCGGCGCAACAAACCGCACCGCATAATCCGTCCCCGCATGCGGATTAGGCACGCGCTCAAGCACCGCCTCATCGGGGTTCGCCGCGGATCTAGCATCCCCCCCCAACATCGTCAAATCATCATAAATCGTCTTATCACTCATCTCTTAGACTCCCTGTTTATTGCCCCAAAGCATAACATGTAACTGTGGTAAAATCCGCGCCTCAAACCATTGATCGCCGAGCGCCTTATCCACCAACCACCGCATCCGCTCATTAAGTACCTCAATCTCCGCCGCGCCCTCAACCTGATGATTCCCCGGCTGTAGATAAACGGGCAGGGCAGGGTGACGAGCCGCCACATCCCGCGCATAATCATAATCCGCATCATCAAACACCACAATCTTCAACGAAACTTCCGTATCCGCCCCCGCCGCCGTAATGCAAGCCTCCAGCTTCCCCCAATCCGTCTCCATGCCGCTGCTCGGCGGTTTGGGCGATAGCGTCAAAACATCCAAATCCGCAAACCAATCCTGCGAAACGCTACCTTGTGTTTCCAATGCAAAACGGTAGCCAGCATCCTTCCCCAAGCTAAGAAGCTCACTCAAATCTTGTATCGCTGGATTGCCCCCCGAAATCGATACGATAAGTTTCGTATCGATGGATAAGCGTTTAACTTCCCCCATAATCTCCGCCGCACTCATCGGTTTCCAATCATGCCGAAACTGACTCTCCACCGCATGCAAAGTATCGCACCACGAACACCGATAATCACACCCACCCGTCCGCACAAAAACCGTCGGCTGCCCGATCAACGCGCCTTCTCCCTGTATCGTCGGCCCGAATATTTCACTAATTTTCACTAACCCACTCATTCACTAACCCACTCTCAAGGCCGATACTCCGCGCAGCTCTTCGGCGTTTCCCGCACGCGCACCGCGCTCACTTCCGGCCAGTGCTCCTTACACCAATCATAAAAATGCTTCGCGAGCAGCTCGGCGGTCGTATTATGATCACCCAAAACATCATTCAAATGCCGATGATCAATCTCCTCGTCAATATAGCATTTGAGCGCATCCAGCTCCCGATAATCCCGCACAAACCCAACGTCATTAAGCTCCGTCGAGCGCAGCTCCACCTCCACCACATAATTATGCCCATGCAGGCGCGAGCATGGATGATCATCCGCCAAGCCATGCAAAATATGCGAGGCTGAAAAATGATATTCCTTTGAGATCGTAAACATCTAAACCGCTCCCTTGGTTGCTGCTCGCCAAAAATCGGCATCTTCATATGCGGTCGGATCATCCACCCCCGCCAAAGCAAACGCCTCAATCCGCTCGACACACGTTCCGCATCGCCCGCAATGCATATCCCCACCCTTATAGCATGACCATGTATCACTAATCGGCACGCCAAGCCGCGCGGCCTCCGCTGCAATCCCTGCCTTATCCATCTCCAAAAACGGCGTATAAAGCGCAATGCGCGAAAACCCATCTAGCGCCGCATCCTGCATCGCCGCAAAAGCCTCGATAAATGCCGGCCTGCAATCAGGATAAATAAAATGATCCCCCCCATGCACCGCCGTAGCCACAGCCTCCACACCCCGCGCATCCGCCATGCCATAGGCAATCGTAAGCATAATAGCATTTCGGTTCGGCACCACCGTTGCCTTCATGGAGCTTTGAGCATAATGTCCGTCCGGCACATTCACATCATCCGTCAACGCCGACCCGCTTAAATGCGCCCCGACACCGGATATATCAATAATGTCATGTGAAACCCCCAAAGCCTCCGCCGCCCGCGCCGCATATCCTAGCTCTTTTTTATGCCGCTGCCCGTAATCAAACGATACAAGCCCCGCAAGAGAACCCTCACGCGCCACCTTATACGCCAAAGTAACCGAATCCAGCCCACCCGAGCAGACCACCAATGTAGAAGTCATCTATATGTCCCTTGTTTTAGTTATAAGCGGGGTAGGAATTCTGCGACCCGCTGCTGCGCTTTATAAGCGCGCTACGCTAAAATTGCAAGTTTCATAAAATTATCCTTGCGCATTTTAAGGTTGATGCGCTATAAACTCTATATTCCCCAGAGCATAAACGGCACACACCTCTCCCCGAGAGCCCCGCCGGATGTTCGGGAGCAAGAAAAACAAAGGAAATCGTGCCCATGGCCAACCCGATCAAATTTTTCAAAGAAGTCCGTAATGAGGGAAAAAAGGTCACATGGCCAACCCGCCAAGAAACCATAACCAGCACAATCGCCGTCTTCATCATGGTGGTGGTTGCGTCGATCTTCCTCTACTTCGCCGATCAAATCATTGCTTGGGCCATCCGCTTAATTATGGGCTTTTAACGCGTTAAACACGAGACAACAACAAACCTACAGGAATTAAAATCATGTCAGCAGCAAAATGGTACGTCCTCCACGTTCACTCCCAATTCGAAGGCAAAGTCGCCGAAGCGATCAAGGAAAAGGCAGAAAAGCGCGGCCTTGGTGATAAGGTCGAGGAAATTCTCGTCCCGACCGAGGAGGTCACCGAAATGCGCCGTGGCCAACGCGTAAACACCGAACGTAAATTCTTCCCCGGCTATGTGCTCGCGAAACTCGACCTCGATGATAATGTCTGGCATTTGATCAAAGACACACCAAAAGTCACAGGATTCTTGGGCGCAGGCGGCAATAAACCCGTCCCGATTTCCGAGCGCGAAGCTCAACGCATCATCAATCAAGTCCAAGAAGGTGTCGAACGCCCCCGTCCATCCGTCATCTACGATATTGGCGAAGAAGTCAAAGTCACCGACGGCCCCTTCGCTTCCTTCAACGGTAT
>JBOEFZ010000079.1:0-7414 GCA_050633165.1 Alphaproteobacteria bacterium
GCGCAGTGGAATTATCGGGTGCTTGTTATTACGGGGCCGGTGGATGATTTGGGTTATGTGGAGCAGGTTGAGGCGCTTGAGGAGTCTTATGAGGGGATGGAGGAGCGGCTCTTAATTCCGGTGCATTATAAGGATCGGTCGGTGAAGAAGATTGAGGGGCTGTCGCCGTTTGAGTTTCGGTATAAGCGGGTTTTGAAGAAGACATCGGAGCAGCGTTATATGCAGCGGCGGCTTGGCGGGAGTGAAGGGGCGGTGGATGATGATGTATTTTCGGTGATTCTTATTGGGCTGGATGGGGAGGTGAAGCGTGTTTGGCGGGATGATGTTGTTGAGCCGCGTGAGATTTTTGATACAATTGATGAAATGCCAATTCGGCAGCGTCAATTGGAAGAGCAGTAATCATGGATATTCTTGAACAATTATCGGCGGAGCAGCGGGATTTGCTTGTGCGGCTTCCTTATCGGGCGGGGCTTTGGGTGAGTGAGGCGGACAAGACTGGCGGTGATGAGAGTGATGCGCAGGAGCGGCGGGTTTTGCATGGCTTGTTGCATGGTTTTGCGGGGGATGTTTTCGGGTCGGAGTTTATTCAGCATATCATGGCGGGCACTTTGGCGGGGGAAGCGCGGTGGACGGAGTGGGCGGCGGAATTAGACGGGTTCCCCAAGGAGTGCGAGAGGGCGATTGATATTTTGCGCTCTGTTACAGATGAAAAAGAGGTGAAGGTTTATATCGCGCGCCTTATGGAGATTGGCGAGGCGGTTGCGATGGCCTATCGCGAGCATAGTGAGGATATGGCTTTGCCGCAAAAGGTTAGTATGTTTTTGGCGTATTTGAAATTTTTGTTGGCGCGACGCGGAGGGCGCGTGCGGGTGAAAAGCTTTGATGCGTTTATGCAGGTGAGTTTGGATGAACGTAAGGCGCTTGACCGGATGGCGGATGCGCTCGGGACGAAATACGCATAATTGCCGCTAGTATGGGCTTGACCCGTGTGGGGATATCCGATTAATTCAAAGGGTATAAATACTCAAACCTTTTTCGGGAAATATCATGTCTGCAGAACGCAATTCTTCTCTTTTGGATAATATTAATACGGGCATTAATGCCGAATATCTGGCGCATCTTTATGCGGAGTATTTGGCCAATCCATCGAATGTTGATGCGAGTTGGCGGGATGAGTTTGCGGCGCTGGATGATGAGGGGCAGGCGTTGCTTTCGGAGTTGGCGGGGGCGAGTTGGACGCCGGAGGCGAATAAGAAATCGGAGCGCGGTTTTGGTGCGGGCGCGGATGATGGTACGTTGCATGGAACAGAAGCGGTTAAGGCGGCAGAGGCAAGGACGGCCGCGCCAAAGGGGGCGCCGCGTCGTCGGGCGGGTGATGTGGTTAGCCGAGAAGATGTGCAAAAGGCGGCGAATGATTCCGTGCGGGCGCTTATGCTGATCCGGGCGTATCGCACGCGGGGGCATATGTTGGCGGATTTGGATCCGCTTGGCATGAAGGAAGTGGGGGTGCATCCGGAGTTGGAGCCGGAGCATTATGGATTCACGAAGGCCGATTATGATCGTCCGATTTTCATTAATGGTGTGCTTGGGAAAGAGCATGCGAGTTTGAATGAAATTTTGGAAATCGTGCGCGGGACATATTGCGGCAAGATTGGGGTTGAGTTCATGCATGTGACCGATCCCGAGGAAAAATCATGGATTCAAGAGCGTATCGAAGCGCCGCATAACCAGACGGATTTCACCGTGAACGGGAAGCGTGCGATTTTGCAGCGGATGATTGCGGGGGAGAAGTTCGAGCAGTTCTTGCATAAGAAATATCCGGGAACGAAGCGTTTCGGGGTTGATGGTGGTGAGGCGCTGATCCCGCTTATCGAGCAGATCATGAAGCGTGGGGGGCAGTTAGGCCTTGAGGAAATTGTGATCGGGATGGCGCATCGTGGGCGTTTGAATGTTTTGGCCAATGTGATGGGTAAGCCGTTTACGGCGATCTTTGCGGAGTTTCAGGGGCAATCTTCTACGCCGGATGATGTGCTTGGTTCGGGGGATGTTAAGTATCATATGGGGACGTCTTCGGATCGGGATTTTGATGGAAATAATATTCACCTCTCGTTGACGGCGAACCCTTCGCATTTGGAATTTGTTAACCCCGTTGTGATTGGGAAGGTGCGGGCGAAGCAGGTGCAGCGCAATGATGTGCAATCGGTTTCTGTGATGCCGCTTGTTCTGCATGGTGACGCGGCCTTTGCGGGGCAGGGGATTACGGCGGAAACGTTGATGATTTCTGAGCTTCCGGGATATCGCGTTGGCGGGTGTATGCATATTGTGATCAACAACCAGATTGGTTTCACGACGATGCCTAAGTTTTCGCGCTCCGGGCCTTATTCTACGGATGTGGCGAAGATGTTGTCGGCGCCGATCTTCCATGTGAATGGCGATGATCCGGAGGCGGTTGTGCATGTGGCGCGGATTGCGACGGAGTTTAGGCAGAAATTTAAGCGCGATGTGGTGATTGATATGTATTGTTATCGCCGATTTGGTCACAATGAAGGAGATGAGCCGGCGTTTACGCAGCCGCTCATGTATCAGAAGATTGCCGAGCAGCCGACGGCGCTTACGCAATATATCGAGCAGTTGATTGCCGAGCGGGTTGTGACGCAGGATGAAGCGGACGAGATGGTTGCGGATTTCAATAACGAGATGGAAGAGGCGTTTAAGGCGGCGGAAAGCTTTAAGCCGAATGATGCGGATTATCTTGCGGGCGCTTGGTCGGGGATGACGGTGATGCCGGAAGGGGCCAACCGTGGGAAGACTGCGGTGGCGGAAGATGTTTTGCAAAAGGTTGGTAAGGTTATTACCACTGTGCCGGATGATTTTAACATTAACCGCAAATTGAAGCGTGTGATCGATGCGCGGGCGAAGATGCTCGAGACCGGCGAAGGATTTGATTGGGCGATGGGGGAGACTTTGGCCTATGCGACTTTGCTGGATGAAGGATATCCGGTGCGGTTGTCGGGGCAGGATGTGGGGCGTGGGACGTTCTCGCACCGTCATGCGATTTGGTATGATCAGGAGACGAATGCGCAATATTATCCTCTCAAGCAATTGACCAATGATGATCCGAAGTTTGAGGCGCATGACTCGCCATTGTCGGAGATGGCTGTGCTTGGGTTTGAGTATGGGTATTCGCTGGCTGATCCCAAGACGCTCACGATTTGGGAGGCGCAGTTTGGGGATTTCACCAATGGTGCGCAGGTCATGATTGATCAGTTTATCTCGAGTGGTGAGAGCAAGTGGCTGCGGATGTCCGGTTTGGTGATGTTGTTGCCGCATGGGTATGAGGGGCAGGGGCCGGAGCATAGCTCGGCACGTCCCGAACGGTTCTTACAATCGTGCGCCGAGGATAATTGGCAGGTGCTGAATTGTACGACGCCGGCGAATATGTTCCATGCGCTGCGTCGTCAGATGCATCGCGATTTCCGGAAGCCTTTGATTGTGTTTACGCCGAAATCTTTGCTGCGGCATAAACTCGCGCAATCGCCGATTGATATGTTTACGGGCGATAGCACGTTCCACCGGATTTTGTGGGATGATGATAAGGATAAATTGGTTGCGGCGGATAAGATCAAGCGTGTGATTTTATGTACGGGTAAGGTTTATTATGACCTGCTGGCGGAGCGTCGGGAGCGCGGGATTGATGATATCCGTATTTTACGCCTTGAGCAGCTTTATCCCTTCCCTGGGATTGCGTTGGCGGAAGAATTGGCGGAAAACCCGAATGCGGAGGTTGTTTGGTGTCAAGAAGAGCCGGAGAATCAGGGCTATTGGCATTTTGTGGATCGCCGGATCGAGAATGTTTTGGAGAAGCTCGGCAATAAAGCTAGCCGTCCGGCGTTTGTTGGACGCCCGAATGCCGCCGCCCCCGCGACGGGTTTGATGAGCCGTCATTTGGCGGAGCAGGCGAAGCTGATTGATGAGGCTTTGAGCGTTTAGCTTCTGTGTCTTTTACCCGAAGGGCACAAGTGGTCTGCAAATTCAACCTTTCTGCGCTTCCGGTGCTCACGTACCCAAATGTACGTTGCGCGCCGGTTCTCGAAAGCTTGAATTTTCGACTCAAAATACTTTGAAACTTTGAATGAAGTAAGGCCTTTTTCCCCTATGTCTAAGAGTTTTGATCCCTCCATCTATTTTATCGCTGATCCGGCTTGTTGCGCGGGGCGGGATGTTGTTGAGGTTGTGGTGGCGGCGGTGGAGGCTGGGGTTACGTTGGTTCAGTATCGGGATAAGTCATGTTCAGAGGGTGGGGATATGGCGCGGATTGCGGCGGAGGCGGCGATGGTGGTGGAGATGGTTCGGCCGTTTGGGGTTCCGGTTTTGATTAATGATTATGTGGATATTGCCTTTGCCGTGGGGGCGGATGGGGTGCATTTGGGGCAAGGGGATACTTGCCCGCAAGAGGCGCGGGAGAAGCTTGGTGCGGGGGCGATTATCGGGCAGACGGCCTTTACGCCAGAGCATATCGCGGCGGTTGATCCGGCGCATGTGGATTATATCGGGACGGGGCCGGTTTATCCGACGCAGACGGATAAGGGCAAGCCTGTGCTTGGCGTGGCGGGGTTTAGTGCGATGGCGGCGTTATCGCCTGTTCCGGTTGTCGGGATTGGCGGGATTACGGCGGAGAATGCGCGGGGTGTTTTGGATGCGGGCGCGGATGGTGTTGCGATGATGCGGAGTGTTTCCGAAGCTAATGATATCGTTGCGGCGGTCAAATCTTTCGTGGAGCTTTTTTAACCACAGAGATCACAGAGCTTTAGAAGAGATTAAAGAGAAGGATAATGCCGGCGGCGCTTTTGAGGTTTTCTCTTTGACCTCTTTTTATTCTCTTTTGCCTCTGTGGTTAAAAACTGGTGTGCATTTGTGTTTATTCGTGGTTTAAAAATCTATGGCTGAATTTGATTGGATTGAACGGTATTTTGCGCCTTTGGCTGGGGCTTATGGGCGGGGGCTGAAGGATGATGGGGCGGTGATTGATATTCCGGCGGGGTGTCAGCTGGTGGTGAGTAGTGATACTTCCAATCGGGGGGATCATTTTGTGGAGGAGATGTCCCCTTACGATGCGGCGCGGAAGTGTTTGCGGTCTAACCTTTCTGACATGGCGGCGATGGGGGCGGATTTGTTGAGTTATCAGCTGAATTTGGCTTTGCCGCGGGATATTGGGGAGGATTGGGTTGTCGAGTTTGCGCGTGGATTGGCGGCGGATCAGGAGGAATATGGGGTGCGTGTTTCCGGTGGGGATACGACGGGGATGGATATTGGTGGGCTTAGTGTTTCGATTACGGTGCTTGGGACTGTGCCGACGGGGCGGGCGGTACCGCGTGGTGGGGCGTGGGTTGGTGATTTGGTTGTGGTGACGGGCACGTTGGGGGATGCGAGTATTAACCGGCTTCATATCGCGCCTGTGCCCAATGGGATTGCGCCGGCGGTGCGGGAGTATGCGCGGGCGGCGATTGATATTTCCGATGGGTTGCCGGCGGATTTGGGGCATATTTGCTCGACGTCCGGTGTCGGGGCGAAGGTGCGGGCGGCGGATATTCCGGTGTCGGATGCGTTGCGGGTGGCGATTGAGAAGGGGGAAACGAGTGTGCCGGAGATGTTGGTTTGGGGGGAGGATTATGAGTTGTGTATGGCTGTCGCACCGCAGAATTTGGGGGCGTTTATGGAGGCGGCGGCGGAGTGCGGGGTTACTTTGGCCGTGGTTGGGGAGTTTGTTAAGGGTGAGGGCGCAGAGTTTTTGGATGAGAACGGTGCGCCGATTGTGTTTGGTAAGCCTGGCTGGCAACATTTTTGAACCACAGAGATTAAAGAGTTTTAAAGAGATCACAGAGTTTTACGTCATTGCGAAGCACGTAGTGCTGAAGCAATCCATCACCAGAATTAACCGACAGTACGGGTGATGGATTGCCGCGTCGCTGCGCTCCTCGCAATGACGGGGGTAAACCATCCAGTCGGTATGTATTCTTGCTTGATATTGAGTCTTGGGGGGCGTAGATATTTAGGGACGAATTTTACAACTGAAAAAGAGCGAGAATTATGACACAAATCGTTGTTCCTACATTGGGTGAATCTGTTTCTGAGGCGACTGTTGCGCAGTGGTTGAAAAAAGAGGGTGAGGCGGTGAAGGCCGATGAGCCTTTGGTAGAGCTTGAGACCGATAAGGTGACGCTCGAGGTTAATGCGCCAGCGGATGGCGTGATTGTGAGTATCACGGTTGGTGAAGGTGAAACGGTTGAGGTTGGTGCGATCCTTGGTGAGATGGGTGAGGGGAGTGGTGCTGCTCCTTCTCCGGCGGCTAAGGAAGAGACGGCACCTGCGCCTAAGGCTGCGGAGGCGCCTAAGGAAGAGGTTAAGGCTGCTCCGGTTGCGGCGACAAGTGATGAGCCCCAAGACACTAAAAAGACTTCGCCTGCGGTTCGGAAGTTGATTGCGGATAATAATCTGGATGCTAGCCAAATTCCGGCGAGCGGGAAAGATGGACGTATTACGAAGGATGATGTTCAGACGTTTTTGGCGTCTGCGCCTAAGGCTGCTCCGGCTCCGGCGGCGAAAGCTGCGCCTGCTGCTCCGGTGGCACCGCGTGAGACTGGCCCGCGTGAAGAGCGTGTGCGGATGACGAAATTGCGTCAGGTGATTGCCTCGCGTTTGAAGGAAGCGCAGAATACGGCGGCAATGCTCACCACGTTTAACGAAGTGGATATGCAGCCGATTATGGATTTGCGGGCGCAATATCAAGATGCGTTTGTGAAAAAGCACGGGATTAAGCTTGGGTTTATGTCGTTCTTTGTTAAGGCGGCGATTAATGCGCTTAAGGAATTTCCCGCGGTGAATGCGGAGATTGATGGCACGGATATTATTTATAAGAACTATTATAATATCGGTGTTGCGGTTTCCACGCCGCAGGGTTTGGTCGTTCCGGTTATTCGTGATGCGGATCAAAAATCCATGGCGGAGATCGAGCTTGAGATTGTTGATCTCGGGACGCGCGCGCGGGATGGAAAATTGGGCATGGATGAGATGACAGGCGGGACGTATACGATCACGAATGGTGGTGTGTTTGGTTCGATGATGTCGACGCCGATTTTGAATACGCCGCAATCGGCGATCCTTGGGATGCATAATATTGTGAAGCGTCCGGTTGTGGATCAAAAAACGGGCGAGATTGTTGTGCGTCCGATGATGTATTTGGCGCAAAGCTATGACCACCGGATTGTTGATGGTCGTGAGTCTGTGGGTTCGCTTGTGCGGATTAAAAATGCGATTGAGGATCCGTCACGTTTGGTTTTGGATGTTTAACCACAGAGCGCACGGAGTTTAAAAAGAAGTCACAGAGTGCTTGTTTTTAGGTAGCGGACTCATAAAA